>JAYVND010000639.1:0-3353 GCA_043758635.1 Bdellovibrionales bacterium | reverse complement strand
AACTCGCTCTCCCTTTCCGTCCCTCATTTGCTCCGAAAACAATAAAATGATTCAATAACTTAGAAGGATTGTTCCCGAATGCAGCCAACACGTCTGGTTGATTTTGCGCGTAATATTGAGCATCAAAAAGTTGATCTCGCGTTTCAGGATTGGCCATGAGAACTGCCAACTCACCTGGGTGATTCCGATAAAAACGCGCCATTCGCATTTTCACGTCATCGACACTCCCGATAAAGAGATAAATCGAAGTTCGGTAGACTCCTTTAGGCGCACGGGGATAAAAAAAGCCAATCGACCACTTGCTTGTCTTGTCATTTGGCGCTGGAGTTTCAAAATAAGTCATCGCCGTGTATTGCGCGACGGATGTGCGCGCAATGGGCGTGTCATCACGACCCTGATCAAGTGCGATGACACCCACTGCAGTGCTCATGTCTTCGCTAGCCAGCACGACCGGATTCTGGCTGCCTGAGTAAGCTGGATCTGGATGCTCGATCTGCATCGGAATGATTTCGCTGAGTGAATGCAAGTAGGGGTCATATTGAAAAAAACGATTGAATTCAGAATTCTCGTATCCCGTAAGAGCTTCTAGCGACAGTGACTTGTGATCGTCGGTTAAAACGGCTTCTGTCTTCCATAGAATTGTTTGCGGATCGCTTTCGGCACCTAAGATAATTGTCTTACGGAGGATGTCATTTGACAGTTTTCCGATCCCAAAAGTGGGCCCGCAGTAAACTCCCGGTTCGTTAGGCGCATTCCAATATGCCGGGCGCGTGCTCGCGAAAACAAATCCAGGCTTTACAGTTTGCTCAAGCAATGAGCTCGTCGAGGGCCCTGCGCCGTCATAGGTCGCACCGCCTTCTGTCGGATTGTAGCATTCGCCTTTTCCATCATATGTCCATGCTGTTTGGAAAAGTCGACCTGAATCGTGATTGTTGATGATCTGCTTACCTTTATACCAAAGTTCGGAGACCGATCCGGCGAAATCTTCGGAGGTAAGCAGAGTGATTCGCTCATTGCCGACCGTCGAGTTGCCTCTCCCATCCTTGCACCCGAATGCAGCACCGCTCTTCTCACAGGTCAGCGATGTATCTGCTAACAAGTTTTCGGGAAAGATCGTTGTCATCGTTATCAACGTGATCCCGATTCGAAGCAAAACGCTAAAAGAAGCGCCGCTATTTCGCGAATTTAAATAATTCTTGGGCCCGTCTTTGCGTTGCATTTTGCGTTTCATTATCTAGTGTCCTATGTAAGCGGAGTCATTATGGCCCGCTCGGCTCGAAGTGTGGCAAGATCTGCATGAAACGAGCCATGCATCGTCAATACGAGCTTCCAACTGCAATCGACGTCGCGCAAAAATCGGTGCTGAATATTTCGAATTTGAACAGGAAAAAGAGTCGAACAGCTATACACTTCAGAGCACCTGTGGTTGACTTTGCGAAGTCGATACAGAGGAGTGTGACTATGATTTTCGGTTTAGGGTGGCGCCCGTTTGTTATCAGCCTTTTGCTTCTTATCGCTCTGACGGCGATCCTGAGACTTGCTGGCTGCAACGTTCTTATTTTTTAATCACAAGCTAAACGGAAGGTGCCAACTCTCAATCTTGAGTGACCCGCACTTCCGAATTTTCTTTTCGTAAGATAGCCGCATTGTAGGCCTGAATGAGTTCTTGGAATTGATCGTTTGCCCTTATTGCGATGGGCTTTGAAATCATCTCTTCGGTGTACAATCGATTGAGCTCGCTTTCAAGGCGGTACACCGGTCCAGCGATTTGGTGACTAATTAAAAATGTCGTACCGAATATCAAAGCAGTCACCAACAAAAGAAAACATACTAGGAACGTGACCGAGCCGGTTGATAAATCAACCGCGATGACTGTTTGCCCAACAATAATTGCTACACAGGCGAATATCGTGCAACAAAGTGCATTTAATAAAATTAGGCTTTGCAACTTTTTGTTAACAAGAAATTTTCTATTAAACAAAGGCGGTCTCTTGTTCATTTGCAGCTCCTGCCTCAATATATCTGGTTCAATTACGCGCTTGTGAGTAGAAGAACTTTTAGAACGATTGCCAATGATAATTCTTTTATCTCAAAATTGCAAAAATCCGATCACCTATTTCGCCTTAAAAAACTCCAGTAGCAGGATCGCTCTTTTACATACTCTTCATTTTCGACTCTTTTCCAGTCGCGAAATCTGACCGCTCGTGATTGCTCAAACCGCATGACGCCAGGGCTTCTAAGATTGAGTTCGCGGACTTATTTTTTTTCTTCGTCGTAAGCAACGTAGAGACCGCTGCAAGTCGAAAAGATTAAAAAACTGGACGAGAGCGCAATTCTAAAACATTTGCTGTCGACTCCTTTCGGAATACCGAGGTTTATTTGGCCGTAGCCATACATTCCTCCGGCGGTTGGAAGGGCAATATCAACAGCATCCGAAGTCAGCGTAAATGATTGATCTGTAGCTTTAGAATACGACATCAGCTGAAATTTGCCTGGACTCCTCAACTTTTCCACGACTGCGAAAGCATCATACGTGCGTACTAAAGTGCGAACGATCCGAAACTGTTCTCGATCTGACCCAATCAAATTGATAGCTGAATTGAGTTCGGTTGGCTCATAAACTTCAGGCAAATCGAAAACAGACGTCTGGGGTTCACATTTCGTCCAATGCCATTCGTGAGAACTATGAAGCTCGAAGCAATCTGACGAACCGTCTTCAAAAATGACTGCGACCTGCGACTTAGTGCTTCTGAACGATTTAATCCGAACAGCCTCCGCCAGGTCTCTTAATTTCACCCCCGGATGATCCATTCGCATCCGACCAGATTTCATGCGAGCTTCCATCTCCTGAATTCTAACGTCTTGAAATTTTCGGAAAGCGAAGGGGGATGCAATAAAAAGAGTTGCTAGAAATTCGACAGTTAGCGCTAACTTCAAATACTTGGACCTACCAGAAAGTAACTGAGCGCAAATTCTAGAGACAAAAAAAGTGGTCAACGCAAATGAGCCGACACAACAAGCAAAAACAATGGTGGAGCCGCCGAGGATCATAACTCCGATCATTCCGGGTTGATAGACGCAAATCGAAACCGCCACGACAATCACTTGCAAAACAGAAAATGAACCAAACAAAAAGGGTATATTTCCGCTAACGAGCAAACCTTTCCTCTTTCGGCCGTAAATGAATGGCAAGCTAAGTCCTTGCGATCCCAGGCTCGTTCCCAAGATGACTATGGACATGAAAGTGACAAAACTGTCGTCCATCGCGAGCTGCTCCTTCGATTCAATCAGATCCACAAGCGTAAATCATTCACCAGCCGCCATGTCTACGGTACTCAAGAATTTGATTTAGC
>JAYVND010000638.1:0-3356 GCA_043758635.1 Bdellovibrionales bacterium | reverse complement strand
CGGCATTGAAGTCGCCTCCTATGCAACCCATGGGCGTATGGCGATTGATCTATTGAAAGTCCAGCAACTCGATTTGGTCGTACTCGATCTCGAGATGCCCGAGATGGATGGAATGGAGACGTTGCGCGAGATAAAAAAACTCGGGCTTAAAACGCGTGTCATTGTTTTTTCGGCTCACACTAAAAAGGAAGCGGACACGGCAATATCGGCTTTAAGTCTTGGCGCTTCGGATATTGTTACAAAACCAACGGGCGACGCGACGACGGGAACTCCGGCCGAACTCATTCGCAAAGAGTTGAGATCTAAAATCGAGCAGTTTATGACTCCGGCAGCGCAAATGTCGCAAACTGCTCGACTTGCAGCGGTCGGTCTCGGAAGTGCCGACAAAACGCTCGCAAGTCAAGCAAGCGGCCTAGCAGCTTTGATCGCGAACGCGGACTCGGTGCCGACAGGTTCTACATCAACTAGGTCTGTTTATCCGCGAAATCAGAATTTAACCCAAGGTCTTTGGACCCCGAAGGTCGTGGTGGTGGCATCTTCTACAGGTGGGCCTGCAGCACTTGAGAAATTCTTCTCGCAGTTGCAAGGGCCGTTCAAAGCGCCGATGCTGATCGTTCAACATATGCCACCCGTATTTACCGCGGTGCTGGCTGAGCGATTGGCTAAAATATCTGGTCTTCCCGTACGTGAGGCGAAACACGGTGAACTCATTGAACCTGGTCATGTTTACGTCGCACCTGGTGACTATCATATGAAAGTTGCGAAAACTGCAGACGGTCGATTCACAGTTGCTTTGAATCAAGAGCAGCAAAGAAATTCGGTCCGTCCAGCTGCTGATCATTTATTTGAATCAGCCAGTGCGAGCTACGGCGGTGGTACGCTCGGCATAGTTTTCACGGGAATGGGTTCCGACGGAGCAGACGGTTCTGTTGCAATCAAATTGGGAAGTGGATCTGTTTTGATTCAGGAGCGCGAGTCCTGTGTGGTGTTCGGGATGCCGGGCTCAGTTGCTGAGCGCGGCGCGCATGATAAAGAACTGACGATTGAGAATATCGCGCAGCAGTTGAATGAGGTTCGCTTTTGCACGCTTAAGATACTGGCTAGCTGATTGCTGTTTTAAAATTTGGCTTCCTGACTTCGGTCGGAGTGAAAACGTATGAAGTATTTTATTGAAGTTTTGATCGACCAAAATATTGTGACCCCCGAGCAGCTTGTAAGTGCATTCGTCCAGCAAGCCGCGGCTCAGCCATCGGTCATTGAGGTTCTTCACAAATCAGGTTTGTTTGCTCCCAATGATCTTGTCTCTATTTGCATTGAAAGTTCAAAACACGGAGGTTCGATGGCTGATGCCGGTCGTCGACTCGGACTTTGGACAGCGACCGCCGACCGATATCTTTCGAATTCAATCACTGCGGCTCAGCCAACGCTCGTGGAGATTCTTCGTCGCGACGGAGTTTTAACTCAAGATATTTTAACTCACACTCTCGAGACAATGAATAAGTTTGCACCGCCGCTTGACGTGTCGCCGCAGATCCAGGTAGAGCCAACTGCGACGCGTGATGCGACGCCTGATGCGACTCTGGCCTTCGCAAGCATAACTGCGAGCACACCGAACGTAGCGGCGAATGAGCTGGATGAATTATTCGATCTCGCAGCTCCGACTCCGGTCGAAGCCGAAGCCGAAGCCGAAGCCGAAGCTGAAGCTGAAGCTGAAGCTAGAGCCGAAGACAGAATTGAGATCATTGAAGACAGTTCTGCGACAGATGGAATAGACACTCGGCTCGACGGAAACAGTGAAACCGGCGCGCTTGTCACAAATCGTGATCTGCCAGTCAATATCTCGCCACTGGTTGCTGGATCGTCGTTTGCCGAGTTTTTAACGGACGAGATGAAAAATGAAATCGTGGGCCTCATCCTTAAATTAAAAGATAATTTAGCGGATGCGATGGGTTGGACAGAAGCCGGCGAAGGGCTTTTCCATGCTCTGAATTCAGTCAAAGGTGCGTCACGTTTTTTGGGTGAATCACTTTTAGAGAAGCTCACCGACGAAGCGGAGAAACTTTTGGAGTTTGTAACTAAGCAAGCTATCGGTGCGCCCTTGAATTCGCGCGAAACTATTGTCTCAACCCTTGAACTGCTCAACGTGACAATTTGGAAAATTCGCGATTGCCGTGCACAGGATCGCGCTTTGCCGCTTGAACTTATAGGTTTAACCGAGCGTGCCTGTGCTTTTGCAGACGATGTTGCGCGCAAGTTAATTATAGGCCCCGCAGCCGATGTTGCGACGGCGCTAGCCGCATAATCTGACCAAGTCTTAGAAGTGTTTTAAGGAGTTTTGAAATGGATATACAGATTGTGGCCGGAGGTAGATGGTGTTGAGAATTCTTGCGATCGATGATTCAAAGGCCGTGCATGCGTTTTTAGATATTTCGCTCAAGGGCATGGATGTGCAAGTCACCCACGCCTTTGATGGGCAAGATGGGTTGAATAAACTTGCCGCTGGCAGAAATCAATTCGACATTATTTTTCTCGACTGGGAGATGCCTGTTATGGACGGGCCTACGACCCTTCTTAAGTTGAAAAATGCATCCAACGAGATTCCGGTCTTAATGGCGACAACAAAGAATAATCCAGACGAAATCCTACGAGTGCTCGAACTTGGAGCGGTGGAGTACATGCTGAAGCCATTTACGAAAGACATCCTTTTAGATAAGATTCGCCAAGCAATCGGACAGGACTTAGCAAATGCAGCCTAATCAACTTGCTTATTTCGCCAAATTTATCGAAGCCGAACTCGGTATTGTATACAGCGAGAGCAACTACTATCAGTTGCAAAACCGTCTGACCGAAATCGCTCGAGCTCTGCAGTTGCCGGATGCCGAAGCTCTTTACCGTGAAGCGCAAATCAAAATGTCTGCACACATGCGGCAACTTTTGTTGGACATTGCAACCAACAACGAAACTTCCTTTTTCCGCGATCCGAAGGTGTTTAAGGCGATCGAGACTCACATGTCGCCGGTATTGTCTGAAAGAATGAAAACCGGTCAGCCTTTAAAAGTTTGGTCGGCCGCATGCAGCAGCGGCCAAGAACCGCTTACGCTTTCGATGCTTTTTCGCGAGATCTGCCGCTCGGCGTCCCTCAATTGCACAGTCGACATTACCGCCACTGACATCGCATCGCATATTTTGGATCGTGCAAAAAATGCGCGCTTTTCGCAATTGGAAGTTCAGCGTGGCTTGCCGGCTGCGATGATGGTTCGTTACTTCTGAAAAGATTCCGAGAATTATTGGATCGCCAAGGATGAGCTTCGTTCGATGATTAAGTTTCAGAAGTTAAATCTACTGGATTCATTCAT
>JAYVND010000637.1:0-10389 GCA_043758635.1 Bdellovibrionales bacterium | reverse complement strand
TGGTTGCGTCATGCGCAGCCATCAGTCAACCGATTGAGTTCCGGTGAAGTGATGGGCAAAGAGCTCGCAAGTCACAACCAACTCTCCCAGATCAACGTTCTTCAGCAGATTGAACATTTAAAAACTTACCCCAACGTGGCAAAACGTATCGCAGAGGGAACTCTCGATATTCACGGATGGTGGTTCGATATCAAAGAAGCAGAAGTTTATGCTTATGATCAACGTGATCATAAATTTCGCTTGGTGGAAGAAAAATACGCCGACGTGTTACTTCGGCGATTTAGACAAGACCCACTCATTGAAAACGTAAGCACGCCGTTTCTTCGAACTCAGCCTAGACCTACTGCCAACACCGTAAATAAAGTCCCGAGAGATCAACCGGCTCTTTAAGCCTTTGACTTTCGAAACTGCGACGACAACTCACTTCCTGAACGGAAGTGAGCACTCATTAAATTCAAAATCTTTTTGGCAGCCAATCACTTCGCGAATCGGTGTCGAAAATAGCTCTTTCTTACGGATATCACCTTCGGTGTGCGAGTCATAAACGTACAGATTCTCGATTGCGCTCTCGATTGGGAAGCTGCTTTGAATAGATGGCTCAGAGCATTGCCACGAGCTGCTCGCAAGGTAACGATTCTGCCTGTCCCATTGATCTGGTATTTCTTTTAAGAGCTCGGCCATCGCATATGAGCCGATCACGTCAGCAAAACGCTCAAAGGGTGGTGATGCGTAACCTTCGTGCTCAAGCTCAGGTCGCGCCGAAAATTCACCTTCAATTTTGAGAGTTTCTTGTTCGATGCGAAGTGAAAAATCGCGAGAGAGATCGATCGAATGTTTCAATCGCTCCGCCGCCGTTCCGTCGGAGCAGCGATATTCGGCAGTGAAAAACATGAGCGTGCTCAATTCATCATCGATTGGCTCTTCACCTTTGCTCCAAAGGTAGTAACTGCAAGGATTCAAATAATTTGGATTCTTTTGGATTTTCCCATTTGGCATTGGCACTTCGGCTTTCGTGATCCGCAAAAAACGATCGCTGCTGGCGAGTGACGACACGCGGTCAGCAACCGAGCCCACCGCATATTTCCTGATTTCTTCAGGCCCGAGAACCTTGGTTGTAGGGCGACGCTTGAGGCAGCGTTCGAATTCTGGAAGCTGCGGTCGGTAAGAGGCCAGCTCCAATAAATCTTGATCAAACGATGATTTAAATTGCTTCCAACTGTCGCAACTGAATTTATCAGGTGCGCAGACGTTGTTGCGAAGTTCATTTATGCTGACACCAAGATCAGATTTCATCTCAAAAAGATATTGTGTGCGGTCGATACCGAGTGCGTGGCCCATTTCGTGCGCCAGAGTTTGCAGAATGTCTTCGCTATTGAAATCGCCCGCACAAACCGTCAAGACGTTGAGGTAAGTGAAGTAATAAGCATTGATCGTCGTCGTTGAACATTCATCGTCTGAGATCGACGGCATGGATCCGGGTAGTACAAGTTTAATTTCTTTAATTCGAGAAATCCACTCGCTCTTGAGTGACTCCTCAATATCGAGACGATCAATCATTTTAGCATAACTTCGCTGGAGTGATGAGAATCCGTCTTCGACCTTTTGCCAATTGGCATCGTCACGCCAAATTGCTTTTGAAATATCCGAAATCAGTTCCCGGCGTTGTCGGCGGCGCTCAAGATCCAATTCAACAGGAACCATTTGGTCCGCAATTCGGTGAAAGCCCGAATAACGGCGGACCATTCGACTCAGTACGGTCTCGTTCAAAGCTGAGGACCAGAGGTAACTGAGCTCGTAGCCAATCTGTTCGGTCTCGAGGCGTTGCTGAATTGTCATGCGATCGCGTGGTGCCCGGTCGAGAAATGTACGAAGTTTTTCGAAATATAAATTTTTGGTGAGCGCGTTTGCGAAGTCCCTCGGAAGCGATCGTTTGTTGCGAAGTTTGGCGAGCGAGTACTTGAAATAGACTTGAGAAAATTGGTTTTTGGTCTCGCCCTGAAGAATTGAAATCACGGCGCTCGAACTTGGATTTAGATTCGAACTCGATGCGAGCGAGGCGGGCTTACGTTTGACTTCGATATTGCCCATTGCCTCGGGACTGTAGAGATAGCCGCAATAAGAGTCGAAGAGCGCTTTACAGAGCGGCCTCACTTTGCCGTTAAAAAATTGATCCGATGAGAATGAGCGGAGCGGGTCGGCAGTTTTTGCGGGTGGCACGGGGGCATCGTGCGAACAGGCCGTAATCGCCACTGCGATAAGTAGCGGGGTGGCGAAGGCGCAAAAAGTCTTAACCAACTGGCTCATCGATCGGGAGCCTCGCATGTCAAACTGAAGATATCGGAAGAGGATGCGCTGTGCTTTTTCAGGCATGGAGGCCGCATGCTCAAAATTGCGGCGGACTCGGCGAATGCCGGCTGCTTGCTTTTTTGGCATTGAGTTTCGATCCATCGAAATCCACCGTACCGATCGGGAAAATATGTACCTGACTAACTCAGTATAAAGACTTGGCTCGCAGTCCTTCAGTAAAATCTCAGCTTGAGGGGTGAGAGCTGTGCTTTTTACTGGGTTTGAGCGAATTCCAGGGCGAGTTATTGAAACTTAAGGCTGAATTTTTTGATATTCGGCCAACTAGGCCTAGGTCTTTCGTGTGACAAATCGTTAAGACACACGTTTAATGGGCTGAACAACCGGAGGTCGCATGACGACGAAGTCTCTTCTATCTTTCGTACTATCAATATCGGCACTTATCGCAATGAGCGCTTGCGCGTCGAAGCCAAAAACAGAAACATCGGTGGCAACTCCGCAAGCGGTCGTGGCAGAGACTGAGAGTAGTCATGCAAGTGCAAAAGTCGACGAGAAAAAGTCGGCAGATTCGGCGGAATCGACGGTCACTTGCGCTCTCGACAAAGACAAACGTGAAATTTCGGTCGTAGCGAAAGACAAAGGCTGCGAAGTTCATTATTCAAAAGCAGGTACGACCTCGACAGTTGCTTCCGATAAAGTCGGTCTTGAACACTGTGAAAAAACAGTTGCGAAGATGAGAGGCAAACTCGTTGCCGGGGGATACAAGTGCGACTGAGTCGAGACTAAAGGAAACTTTTGTCTAGATTCCGAGTTCAGTCGGTCGCTCCAATAGGCGCGACCTTTGCGGCGCAGTACAAGAGCGTATGCTAAGAAATATCTTCCAGTTCTGCGCCTTCGCGCTTCTCACGATTGGGGCGTCTTCGGGCTGCACCAAAAGCTCGCGCACACACCAAACTAAATTTCCAATCGCCACGGCTCGAACTTCAGAAAGCAAATTAGTTTCCCCGCACGAAGCGGGGAACAGCTCAGCGCGCGTTGCACGCTTTATAAACAACAATGATACGGGTGAGCGTTTTATAACGAAGTTTGGGCCGGGCTTAACAAGAGTCGCGGTGGCCCTCCAATTCACCCTTCCCGGAGTACTCGTAATGTATGCCGGAGATGAAATAGGAGCTGAATATAAGCCGTACGAGAATCCTCAGCCTTTGGACTGGACGCATGTTCCTCACAAGTTTAGTTGATCTGCTAACTGGCAAGGAAGTTAAGTTCCAAATCGATTTCAACACTATGTTACTAAGTCTCCGCGTGCCGGGTGAAACGGCTGTTGTGCTTCATGTATCAGGAATTTAGCGGAGCGGCCGCGCGTGCCTCACGCGCTCGAGGCTTGCTTGAGATTTTTCTCTCGGGCGTCGCATTCGGATTTCTTGGCTACTTTGGCAAATCGCTATTGGGTGATGGCGTTTCGCCTTTTGAACTGCTCGCTGTGCGATTCTCCGTTGCCTCAATTTTTATGGGCGTTTGGATATTTATCCTGCAGCGAAAAAGAATCACGCTCAGTCGACAAGAATTTGCTATCTGTGTTGGTCTTGGGGCTTTCGGCTACGCCGTTTTCGCGAGTCTATTTTTCTTTGCGCTCAAAGGTCTTCCTGCATCGCTCACAGTCCTTTTACTTTACACCTATCCGGTGATGGTGAGTCTCGGCGGCGTTGTTTTTTTGAAAGAGCGCCTCACGCGCGGTGACTGGATTGCCATCGGTAGCGTGATGATTGGACTTTATTGGATCGTTGGGCCCGAGTGGCAGATTCGCGATCCCTGGCTCATCGGTTTTGGAGTTTTGTCGGCGCTTATTTATTCAGCTTACATCCTCGTCTCACGTCGTTTCTTAAAAGACGCTGATCCCTATCAATCCGCGTTTTTTATTCAACTTGCCGCCGCCTTCGTCGTCAGCATCGTGGTCTTAGGCTTTGGTTTTCGTGAGGCCAGCCATTTGATGCCAAGAATTCTCTCGCATGGCTTTGATGTTGCGGGTGTCGCGATTGTTTGCACCGTCGTGGCAATGAGTTTGTTTTTAACGGGGCTTCCCAAAGTCTCGAGCACCGAGGTTGCATTATTTTCGACAGCTGAACCTGTCACCGGTGTCATCGTTGCGGTCACACTCTTGGATGAGGGAATGAGTCCAAGACAGTGGCTTGGTGGGCTTTTGATTTTAGTCGCTCTCGTCACAGTCGCACTGGCCCATCGGCGGAGAGGCAAGGGTTCGCACGCGCTCGCGAACCAGTGACTTGGCGGATCGACTCAAGTTGCAACTCACCAGTCACGGGTGAGTCGATTGGCCAGTCAACCACCAGTCAAATTACGAGACGACTCACCAGTCGATTCGCCGGGCAACTCACCAGTCAATTGGCTGGTAATCCTTTAAGAACTTCCCACACCAATGATGGCCTGAATTGATTCCGTAATAAAATGGATCGCAAATACGTGCCGCTCCGTCGACGATATCCAGTGGCGGCTGGAAATCGTGCACGGCCTGTTTACTTTGACTGATTTGCGCTGGATCCTCGTCAGTGACCCAACCCGTATCGACGGCATTCATGTAGATGCCATCTTTTTCGAGATCACTTGCCGATGTATGCGTGAGCATATTTAAAGCGGCCTTTGCCATATTCGTATGCGGGTGGCGATCCGGCTTGGTAAATCGATAAAATTTACCTTCCATCGCGGTGACATTCACGATGTGCTTTTGGCCCGTGAAATCGCGTCGCATGATTTGCGATAGTCGGCTGCAGAGAATGAACGGCGCAATGGCGTTGACGAGCTGAACTTCGAGAAGTTCTGGTGTCGGGACCTCATTGAGGCGTAAGCGCCAAGTGTTTGTTTCGCGCAAATCAACCTGCTGAAGATCGGCATCAAGTTTGCCGACGGGAAAAACTTCTTCGGGTCTGATCTCGCTATCGTAACTGTAAGGAAGTTGCGAGAGGCGGGCAGACTCGCGAAGTCCAATGCCAGGTGTCTGATCGTTCCAGCTCACGGGCAAATTCTCCTGACCAACCTTTGAAGCACTTAAACTCAGTGGGTTGATCAGTTGATTGAGTTGTCCCGTGCAAGCCATGTGGCTTTGCAAAAGAGTGCGGACTTCACTCGAGTGAGCATCGAGCGGCGTCGTTTCAGATTCCATCATGTGCGAATAGAAGCCGGGCGGGCGACGCACAGTCTGGGCCGCATTATTGATAAGAATATCGAGACGCGGGAGCGTCTGCTCAAGATACTGACAGAAGATTTCGACACTTGGAGTATGACGTAAATCCAAACCATGGACCTGCAACCGATCCGACCAATCGGTGTAATCGGGCTCTAATGTAAACCGCTGGGCGGCATCGACTGGAAAACGTGTTGTCACAATCACGCGGGCGCCAGAGCGAAGCATTAACAGAGCGGCATGGTATCCGATTTTTAAACGCGCGCCCGTAATGACCGCAATTTTTCCTTCAAGCGAAGAAGTTTGAAAACGTTTGGTATAGTTAAGTTCGGCGCAACTCGGGCACATGGAATCGTAAAAGTGATGGAGCTTTGTGAATTCGGCCTTGCACACGTAGCAATTGCGAGGAGTTGTGGTTTCGCCTGTTGCATCCAATGCGCATTTGATCTCCTGATTCGTCAATTGAAGTGGCGCAGTGAAGACGGACTCAGTGCGCGCTTGGCGGATGCCAGTCTGAGCCCGAGCCGCACGATCGCGCGCGACCCATTTCTGGCGTGCGATAACTTTGAGTTCTTTGGCACGTCGTTTCGATTCATGTCGGTCAGGACGCGACAGAAGTCCCGCGGCCATAATCAGCTCCACTCGTTTGGATTCATCGAGCTCAGCCAGCAGACCTGCATTCTCAGCTAGTGAATTGAGGAGCGCGATGCATTTGTCGAGGTCAGTTGGGCCTGTGGTCATGAGCGAATATGTAGCAGAAGTGCCAGTGACTGGAAACGGGTTTTTGGACCGTCGGCGAAGTTCGCAAAGTCGCACTCTGGAAAAAACGAGAAAAAAGGAATTTCTACAGAGAATCGCTCATCACACCTGAGAAATGCGACTTGAGAGCCACGAAATTTTCCAAAATACGGAGTGGGCGGGGGTGCTTTAGCTGTCCGGGAGAAAGGATTCGGAAAAGCAGCGTCATTTGCGACGCCGCCCGTAGTTCCGACAGAACTTTTTCGACTACAGTTTACGAGTAGAATCCGCTTTGTTCTCGGCTCGCGAAACGTCATGCTTGAGTTGGCGAGTCTTCTGCGCAATTTTCACATGTTTTTGTTTCAACGTTTGGCGTTGTTTTTTCGCATCCGCAATTCTTTTAGTTGCGATTTTTAAACGCTGTTCAAGAGTTGCTTGTTCGCGTTTTTCTTGGCGAAGCGCTCGCTCGGTTTCTTTGTTTTGTGCGCGAGCTTTTGAAACACTGCCTTCGGTGCTCTCAACTCGGCCGCGAAGATGATTCAACTGTGATTCTTGACGTTTTTGCGCGCGCTCGTTTTGAGTTAAAAGCGAAGCTGCTTGCAATTTAAGTTTGCGTTGCAACTCAAGTCGCTTTTGCGTAAGGTCGGAGCGATTTTTTGCAATATCAGCGCTACGGCGAGCTGTTTTTGACGCACGCTCAAGTGACTTCACTTCAGCTTGGAGGCGTGAAACCTCGCGGTCGTTGTCTGCGTTTATAACTTCGTAGGCGTTCTGATCAGCCTGCGCCGATTCATTGTCGATCGAAAGCATGTCGTTGTGGCGGTCCAGCGACTGAGTCCGCGAAACTGGCTCAGCCGTTCGCTGACTGCTATTCGTTTCTGGCGCGCTCTCTACTAACGGGTCATAAGTGGCCGCATCATCGGATCCATCTGTAGGATTCACTGCGCTTTCGACAGCGTTCGCTGAGATCATTCGCTCGTCAGCCGCCGAGAGTCCACCCGAAGTAGATTTTGAATTCGACTTCAATGCAGTTTTTGCATTCTGCTTGGCGGAAGCTTTTGCCTTCGCAGCGAGTTTCGAAGCTTTAATCTTATCGGCTTTCTCAACTTTTGCGAGAATTTTAGCCTTGCGCGCTTCTTCTTTTTTAGAGGCAGCTTTTTGCGCACGACTTAGCTTAGCAGCTTTATTTGTTGCGGCTCTCGACTGCGCAGCTGACGGGTAAGTAGGCAATACCGGCTCAACAGGGCCTGAGTGAGAAGGTCCATCTGGGGACAGGTCGTCGGCAATTGAAGGCGAAGGAAGAGTTTCGCGCTCGAGCAAATCATCATTTGAAGTAGATGAAGCAAGTTTATCGGCAGATTTACCTGCAGATTTACCGCTAGATTTACTTGCCGATGAATGAGGCGAAGTCTTCGAGGAAGAAAGCTCCGGAACTTCGTCTGCAGGAGGATCAGCCGGTGCCGACGTCGTTGTATCTGGATTCAAATCGGGCCCGATGTCATCGAGGTCCCCGGCATGAGCCATAGATGTGATAGTTAGAACGAGGGCACTCGCAGTCGCAAGCCGCATAAATAATTTCATAGAAAGCCTCCCAGTCAGATTCGACTGGAACTAGAGCAAGCCGCGTTCCGCGCTAAAACCTCATTGGGTTGGAGATGATCGAGAACGGTGTGAAATTAAAACCTGGCATGAACTGAATTTGTCTAATCCATGGTCACTCCGCAAGGCGAAGTGACCATTTTTGTTCACTTAAAAAATTTCTTCGCAACTCCGTGGCATTTTGGCCGGTGATACATCAGTATGTTTCTCGCGCGGCGGCGTCGCTGCGACCACGTACTTCATATCGACTTTGATGACTTGCTCAACATTATTGCCTTCAACATGTATCACCTGACTGCGTGCTTGAATGTCGTTTTTGACTGCTCCGTCATTTCCTACAAGCGTACTGACTTTTAGTTCAAACGCCTTTTCACTTTTTACCTTTATACTGTATTCAGTTTCGCTTGTGCGCTGAAGTACGATGTATTCAACTGTCCCGCCGTTGTAGGAGAGAGCGTTGACGCCGAGAGCATCACTCGGATCGCCGATTTTCAAATTCGTACGGAGATTCCATTCCATTCCGCGGCGATAAGTGGGATTCAAACCGACGCCATCTTCAACCGTATTTTCGAGACCAGGGCCTTTTCCCCAGCCCGCGAAGTCCGCGCGGTGAGGATGTTGCGCGTGCTGAAGTGGGCGCGAACGCATTTCGACCGTACCGTCGGCATTGATGAATTTAAATTCGCCGTAACTTTCTTCGACTGTGTCAGGCGAAGACTCTGCCATTTTTTTAATAAATGCCGCAGCGATCTGATGAGCCAGATCGAATCGTCCCGATTCTCGTAACCCTTTCACAACAACCATAAGCATGGATGGCCAATGCGCCCACTTGTCCCAGTAGCCATCTTCGTCTACAAATTCTGGGCGTGCAGAGTAGCGAACGGGTTGACCGGCGCGAATAGAGTTTCGCGCATTGGCGGGGAGGGGGAATTCGCCGCCGAATGCCTCGGGATTGAATTGCATTTCAACCATTCGTTCGATTTTGTCGCGATCAACAGCTCCGGCGTACATGGCCCAAAATCCAGATATTGAAGTGTGTGATGTGTCTTGAGTTATGTTGCCGTTTTTATCCTGTTTTATATCAAAGTAAAAGCCTCGCTCTTGGTTCCAGTACTTCTCATTCAATATTTTTTGGAACACCATCGCTCGCCGTTGGGACTCTCTCGCTTTTGCGACATAAGCTAATTTTTCTGCGGGAGACTTGGCACTGCGAGCGAAAATCAGGTTCCACTTTGCATTGTCTTTAAGCATCGAAATATGCTGAGAAATAAAATCGACAAAACCACGATGATAGCCGGCTTCATCGTTATCATTTCCAGCATCACCACGTGAATTATCGAGGCCCGTACCAAGGGAGCTTCCGTTGAAACCGATAGTCTGTCCCGAAGCATCTTTGATCGAGCGGTGGGCTTCCATCCATCCAGCATATTGCTCAACCGAATGCGAAGCTCTCTTTAAAAATTCCAGGTTTTCAGCAGATGGATTGAAGCGATAGATTTTATCGGCGACCCAGTTCATCAGATAAGGATTTGTGTAGGAGAGATTGGCTTTCGGAACGCCAGGAAAGTTCACGCTCTCCGGAAACCAAAGACTGACTAAGCTGTCTTTGCGAACTTCGCGCGGGATCACGCCGCCGTTTTCAGCTTGGACCTGAAGCCAGAACTCAAGTGTCGATTTAGCTAACCACGGGTGGTACGGAGCAGTCGCAAGCGCGACGAGCATGTCATCCCAGAAGAATGCATTTCCGTTGAAAGCCGCATCAACTTTGAAGTGAAAATCTTTTTTACTCGCCGAGATTACTTTCTTGGTTTTGCGATCTCTAACGACAACCGAGGTGGGCTCTCCATCGGCACCAATCAAAGGCTTAACGTCCACACCTTCGGCAGACGAGCGAATAAAATCGCGAACATCCGTTTGAGCCGCTGGGTTCAATACCCAAACCACCTTGAGGTTTCCAAGGCGAACGCTTGTTTGACTCAACGTCTCGTTAAAGCCTTTATTTTTAAGCTCTTCGTTTAAATGAAATCCGAAGGCTTCCCCGGCGAAAGCTCCATGGAAACTTCCAGCTTCGATGTTCTGGCCATCGCTGGTTTCACGCATGGCCCATTTGCTGATATCGACGATATTACCGGCCTCTTTATAGACGATGTAATAGTCCATTTGACCAGCAGGCGGTTCGTTGAAAATTGTCGAAGTTTGATTCCACGGAATGTTTTCCTGAGCAGGCATGCCGTTCACGACAAGCGTCGCCGTAAAGTTTTCGATGCGAGTTGTTTTGATCTTTTCCAGGGCTGCCGTCTTGATGATTCGATCGCGGATCCCGCTCCAGCTCACTTGAACCTTGCCTTTTCCACGGCGCAACTGCGGGACGACAGAAGGGTCAGAATTGTGATTTGAAGGCATATCCTCGAGATGAATGGCAACGTCAGGTGCGACTGAAGCTTGCTGCATGGATTGAACGCGCTCGCGCGAGCTGCTACCAAAAAAAGATCCATTTTTGTCGAGCCATTGGATAGAGCTCGGATCTAAGAGAGTGCTGAGAGTCGAAGTCA
>JAYVND010000636.1:0-3360 GCA_043758635.1 Bdellovibrionales bacterium | reverse complement strand
AATGCCACCAGCTCAGATTTGCGGCTGGTCACATAGGCCACGCCGTGATGAAGAAGAGGCGTCCCTTTGATGGCGCCACCCAAATTTTTACGCCATATTTCGACCCCTGAGTCGGCGCGGAAGGCGAAAAGTAGCCCGTTATTGGCTCCGACCAACACGTGGCCATCCTGGTCGATGGCCGGTGAAGAGTGCACTTGCTCACCAAAGTTCACCGTGCTCCAAAGCACTCTCCCCGATCGCCGTTCAAGCTTAAAGAGATAACCATCCAGAACTCCTGCTCGCTCGCTCGACACGTAAAGCGCATCTCCATCGGCAACCGCCGACGAGCCAACTGCGTCCATCAATTGCGTCATCCAAACAAGCTCGCCTGATTCTTTTTGCAAACAATAAAAGCTTCCGTTGTAAGCACCAAAATAAACATAATTTGCATCTAGAAGCGCGGTGGCGTGGATCCCGCGCGCACTATTGGCAACACGAAACTTCCAGACCGGCTTTCCCTCGAGATTAAAACGGTAGAACCACCCGCTGTCAGAACCCACGTAGACGCCAGTCCTATCAACGGCTGGCGAAGATTTACTTGCTCCATGGATGCCGAAATTGATCTGTTGAGTGGACCAGACCTTTTCGATTGCAAGTGACAAGCTCCCGTCGATAAAAACGCCATCTCGCTGCGCATTTTCACGATAAACAAACTCTGTTTTAGGAATGCTTGGCGCAAATGCTTTGCCTCTGAGCACTGCCCGTGGCTTTGTCCACGGCGGAGGTGGGCTGGCCGCTGGCGTAAGGGGTGAAAGCAAATGGGGATTGAGCGTGCCGAGGATCACCACTAATACCAGAATTCCCGCGCTCAAAAAAATGAGGTCTTGATATCGCAAAAGTTGTTTCATCAGTTTTTTGCCCTCAAGTACTCATCGTTGAGCGAAATTTCTGCCGAGCTCACTTCCTTCAATTTGTGGCCCGCGCAATACGCATGCCCTCGCAAAATGTCTGAGTATTCATCGCCAGTTGAGCGCTTCGCCACTAAAAAAATATCAAGATCGCGAAACGTTTCATTGCGCATTTGATCGCGACAGAGGTTATGTGCCTCTGCTTCGAATAAGATTGGGTCGCAGTGAATTCTGACTCCGGTATGAAGATCTGGGCGGTACGCAACTGTTTTTGTTTGCTCACCGTCGTTGTAATGAAGGAAAATGGCACCCGTGCACACGCTCCGTGCATCGTACATATTGAGACTGAGGATTCGCGAAGTTCCATCTAGGGCCGAGTCGGCGCTTGAGAGATGCGGAAGAACTTGTAGAAGAATGTAAATCATCAACGCAAGCTGGGCGGTTCGACGTAGTTTCGAAGCAGACTCTAGAAGACCTGGGTGGGCGTCTCGAGCCGAATCGCGATTCCGCCATTGAGCGTCTCTGCTCGAATGCCAACCCAGTGGATAGATGCTCAGGAGGGATGCCATGATGAGCGGATAGAAGTACCCAACCCAATACCAGGACACCGCATGAAACAGAACAAGTTGTGCGAGGCCTGCAAAGCGCAGCCATCTTCGCTTTGACCAAAGCAGCCACACCATCAGTGTTTCGAGTGCGACGACGTAGGCACAGCTGTACTCGAAGAGAATCTGCGGTAAAAAATCTGGCTTTTCGCCAATCGAGGCACCGGAGAGCCATTCCAAATTGAATTTAAGACTGCCGGCGGCGACGTAAAAGAGGGTGATTAAAAACCGCAGAGAAAGTGATTTTTGCGGAATGAACAAGAAGAAAAAGCTCACGAGAAACGGCATGTAATGGTAGTTGCCCATCATCCGATAATCGAGCAGAAGGCAAAGATATTTAAAAACCGTCAGCGCGAAAAGGAGCGAATAGGCGATTCGAGTTTGCGAGCGCCAAAAGAGCCAGCCGCAAGCAACACTCATCAATGCGTAGATCGCAATCGCCGCTTGAGTTGCGATCAGAGGAATTCCGTGAAATGCCTGGCAGCTTTGGAAAAATGGCCAACAGATCGCATGCAGATCTGCTAAGTGACGAGGCAAACTGAACCGCCAGAAAAATGACGTGAGTAAATTCGTGAATGCGAGTGCTGCTCCAAAAAGCTCAAGCTTTCGGTCGCTTGCAATTTCTTGGATTTGCGCGTCCTTAAAAGTAGAAAAACGACGTGACCTAGTTTTCCATCTATTTTTCAATGTGTAGACCTAGCTTTTCAGCACTCGCACGGCTGAACGGGAGTCGAGTGAGCTTATCATATCGAGATCCCTGAAAATCGCTGAGAAGCACGATCGCACCCGTCAAATCAGCACCCCTAAAATCGCAACGCTGGCACTTTGTGCGAATGATGGAGGCATCTCTCAAATCGGCATTCCTCCAATTCACATCTTTCATTTCGGTTTGATTGAAGCGAAGTCCTTCGGCACGGACAGAGCTCATATTGCTTGATATGAGTCCGGTCGTGTCGAAAATCGCTCCACGAAGTTGAGTGCCCGAAAAATCAGAGTTGTCAATCCGACTCGAACTGAAGCGAGCCCCCGAAAAGTCGGCTCCATTCAAATCTACAAAACTAAACACCGAACTGCGAATACTCGCCTCGCGCGCACTTAAATTTTTGAGCGACAAATGCGAAAAGCTCTGCAAAGAGAAGCTTTTTTCACGAAGCTTCGATTCGCCAGCTGTACCGTTTTGTTTTGAGGTGGTTTGCGCAACTTGCGCCTGACAGACGCTTATACAAACCATCGATTGGATCAAGCTCACTCCGCAGAGAACTGCGACGAGGGTTTTGGGGAGAAATCTCCAGCGAGATTTTAAGTCACCTCTGGCGAGGCCACTCAAGAACACTTCGAAGTGGCCTCTAAAGGACACCGCAGAGATGCCACGCGCGAAAAATTCGAAGTCGGGCGAGCCGAAAACGGAATGTTGAAAGCTTGGGTTTTTCCAACTCATTGTGAGAGCATAGTTTCGCCAGTGAGAAAGCGGCAAAACAAATCTCGAAGGCGGGGCCAAGAAATCGTAGCGCCCGACTTTAAATAGCCGGCAAATTTAGCGCTTAGCCGCCATCGCCGTCTGAATCACCACCATCACCATCTCCCCCACCGCCGGTGGAATACGAAGTCTGGTCTGGTGGTGGAACGAGCGAAGCCATATTTCCGGGCGCAATTGTCGGCGCAGGCTGGACGGTCACGGGCGGATTCGGGCCAGGCGCAATGAGTGGCGCGGTAGTGAGCGTTGGAATGGTGACCGCACGATCATTCTCAATTTCGCTGGTGAAAGCGGCTCCACAAATTACATGGTTCGGCACAAGCCAGCTCGATGGTGCTCGGGGTAAAGCTTCCAGAATGGCATCTGGAGGATGCAAGTCACTAGGGCTCGCAGG
>JAYVND010000635.1:0-3366 GCA_043758635.1 Bdellovibrionales bacterium | reverse complement strand
TGTAGAGTAAGAAATTTCGGAAATCTTGTATCTAAGCTTAAGGAATGATGGCGTTTTCAATAAGAAAAGCGTCAGTGGATGATGCCATCTCAGCTTGATCCTGCATCGCGCGAGTGACGAAACAATATGATTTGGTTGGCAACCTGGAGACTGCCCTGGCTGGGTTCACTTTACGAGCTTAAGTTTCGCTTTTCGTTTTTAATGGGCCTCTCCTCCACCGGCGCCCGGTGCAACTTTTTTGCAAGCGAGAATGAGAATGGAAGAACCAACCAGTGCGCACCCGACAAAAAAGAAACAGTCACAGAATGCCATGGTGTAAGCCTGCTGGCGAACTTTCATATCAATCAGAGCAAGCGACTTCATGCGTGCAGTCGCAGCATCAATGCCGACCGACATAAACTTTTTCTGTAGCAAATTGAATCGGAACAGAGTTTGCGGTAGATACTGTGTGATGCCTTCACCGATGCGCGCCGAGTGGAATCGTTCTCGATTCGTGAGCATCGTTGAAAGAAGAGCGATTCCAACTGAGCCGCCTAAGTTCCGAAGCATGTTGAAGAGCCCAGAGGCCGAGCCGGCTTCTTCACGCGCAATCAAACCAACCGTGATAGTTGAGAGCGGAACCATCAAAAGTGGTTGCCCAATTGCACGTACAATCTGTGACCACTGTAGCTGATCGAGACCGACTTGGCTTGTCATGTAGGCATTCATCAAGCAACTAACACCAAAGATGACGATCCCGGTGAAGGCCACCTTTCGAGAGTCAAAAAGCGCGAGAATTTTGGGGACAAAAGGGAGAATGAAAAGCTGTGGAAGCCCTGCCCACATCATCGTTCGGCCGATGTAAATCGCGTCGTAATTTTGAATGAGCGTAAGATAGAGTGGAAGGAGGTACAATGCGCCGTACATTGCCATCCCAATTGTAAAATTCGTCAAAGATCCAAGCGCAAAATTTCTTTGCTTGAAGAGCCGCAAATTAATGAATGGCTCGTTCGTGGTAAACTCGATGAAAAAAAACGCAGTGAGGAACACCGCCGCCATGATTGCAAGAAGGACGATCAAGTGCGAGCCAAACCAATCTTTACGCTCGCCCTCTTCTAAAAAGATCGTGAGGCTCGAGAGGCCGATCGCCATCGTGAGGATTCCCCACTTATCGATCTTCCTGAACAGCTCCAGCTTCATTTTCTCTTTCGGAATTGCGTAAATGGCGCATCCCAAAAGCAGAAGTCCGGGAGGAATATTTAAGAAAAAAATCGCCTTCCAGTTGAAGGTGTCGGTCATGTAGCCACCGACGGTTGGTCCAATCGCCGGCGCGAAGGTTGCGGTGAAGCCGAAGAGCGCCATCCCAACCGTTCGTTTGGACGTAGGAAGAGAGAGCATCACTTGAAAAGCAAGCGGGATCAGTGCTCCGCCAGTCATGCCTTGCATGACCCGAAAGAAAATCATGCTTTCTAAATTCCATGAAAATCCGCAGCAGATCGAGAAAAACAGAAATGCCATGGACGTGCCGATGAGATAGTAGCGAAGTGTGAACAGGCGAGTGAGCCAGCCGCTGAGCGGAATGATCACGATTTCGGCGACGAGGTAAGCCGTTGAAATCCAAGAGGCATCATCAAGCGTGGCGCCAAGCCCTCCGGTGATTTCCTTGATTGACGAGTTGGTGATCTGAATATCCAAGATCGCCATGAAGGCGCCGATAATTGCTCCGAATACGGCGATCCACATTTTGGTGGTGACAACCTCGTCATCATGAGCCGGTGCCGCTGTTGGAAGCTCGCCGGCTTGCGGTCCGGCTGGCGTTACAGCGGGCTTTACATCTGGCATTACAGCTGGCGAGTGGTCAACAGTGATTTCAGACAAGGCATTTTCCTCTAAACTTATTTTATATAGATCGTGATTTCTGTCGACATACCAGTGTTTAGGCGATTCTCGAAACCTTTGACCGACTCAGGATTGAAAATGATTTTGACTGGGACACGTTGAACAATTTTGGTAAAGTTTCCGGTCGCGTTGTCTGGCGGCAAAAGCGAAAAGGTCGCACCAGAAGCCGGCGAGATGCTGTCGACTCGCCCTTCAAAAGTTTTCTCGCGGATCGAATCAACTTCGATTTTCACTTTCTGTCCCACTCGAATTTGCGTCACCTGACCTTCTTTGAAGTTCGCAACAATCCACGGATTGGGCTCAACTAGGGCCATCAAGGCTTGGCCAGCAAGGACCTGGTTGCCAGTTTCAACGGTGCGCGAGCCGATTTTACCATCTGTCGGTGCAACTACCGTGGTGTACTGGTACTGAAGTACGGCGTTCTGAAGTTTGGCTTCACTCGTCATTGCGTCAGCTGTGTACTGATCGAGAACTGGCTTTTCATCAGGTAGGTATTCGTGCTCGCCGCCGAGGCGTCCCAAGTCCTTATGGGCTTTGCTATAGCTGGCCTGGGCAATTTTCAGCTGAACCAAGAAATCTCGGGGATCAAGCTTCAGAAGTGTTTGCCCTTTTTTCACGATTTGGTTGTCGTCGACATCAAGCTCTAGAACGGTTCCAGGAACTCGCGCGCTGATCACGTGGACATGCGCGGTGATGAATGCGTCATCGGTCGTTTCGGTCCTGAACATTGCGTAGACGAAGGTCACTAAAAAGTACAAAGCTGCAGCAGCCACGACGATCGCAGCGTAGAATTTCCAACCGCGTAAGTTCTTCAGTACGCCCGCTGGGCCCGCGGCATGAGGATTGTGAGAAGAGGGAACTGACTGTGTCGATGCATCCGCGTTTGCCATAATCGTTTGTGTAACAAACAATCTTTCTTGCAAGCAATCTAATTTGTAAATGCATAGCAAGGAATGGGAGTAGCTTCACTGCCAGTCGACTAGCCACTGTGCTGGAGGCACTGGCACGGTTGAAACTTGCTGGGGTGTTTAAGGTTTGGGCTGCAAGTAGGTCGGATCTAATTTCTGCAACTCCTGGCGCACTCTTATGAGAGCTGAAGAATTCTCACTGACGCCACCCCCTTCCATCACCGCTAATCGCTGGCGCAGAGAGGAAAGTCGGAGTTCAGCTTTTTGCGCAGTCGATGCAGCCTGAAAAAATGGTTTTGCGGTGAGTTGGCTGAAGTCTGACTCCAGGGCGCCGGCGCGTACCACTGCGTATTCTTGCACGGAGATACGTGGCTCGTTGGGCGTAAGTTTATTGGTCTGCAGAGTCTCTTGCCGCATTCGAACACCTGCCGCCTGAGTGATGGCGTCTCGATCTCTTGCAAGGTTCGCCGCGGTCTCATAATTTGGAACAAAGTTGCTGCCTCGGCGGCTCAAAAATACTTCCATCGTTAACCCAGACTCAGTGGCCTTGGCTTCGGCGTAAGCTGCTTTGGCTTCTTTC
>JAYVND010000634.1:0-3375 GCA_043758635.1 Bdellovibrionales bacterium | reverse complement strand
AACCGTCAGCTCTTGACGAAAGATCGTCTCTGCTGGCTTCGACGCCGAATCAACCTTGACCTCAATGGCCGAGTAAACACCCTGAGCCACGCCCCAAGTCGTAAGCTGAGCCGACGTAATGACGACCTCATAGACTCCGGGAGAGTTGCTTGAGTCCATCTCGGTTGCAACGATTGCAGAAACTCCAACGGCCTTCGAGACGCCGTTAACATAGACCTGCGCTTTAACGTCAACGAGCCCCGTCGCGCTGTTTTTTGCCTGATATAAAAACCGTAACTGTTTCTGTGTAGCCATTTATCAAAATCCTTTTGTTATGTCGCGCGTCCCGCGAGCGATTCTTGCTTATCTAGAAACTCATCTACTTGAAAATTCTCAGCGTAAACCAGCCCACTCACGGTGTAGATCGCCACACACTCCGTAAATACCGTCAAAGAATGAACCCAGTTGTATGAGTAAACTCCCGGCGTGATTTCGGTCATTGTAGTTGTCGCAAAAAGCGTCGATCCCGTAAGTGCATTCAAAACCTTAACCGTAACGGTGAGCCCGGTAACGAGCGCACCCAGTCTGATTCTCACGAAGCTCAATGGTACGGGTCCCGTGGTTTTGTATAAACCCATCAGCCCCCCCCAGCGTTGTACTTGACCCATACGTCGTGAGGTGAATCCATTCCCCCTGCCGCATCTATTTTCGGCAGATTCGGGACGCTGCTTAATAAGGAATAGATCTCATCGCAAAAGAAACATTTCGAACTTGCCCAGCGGTTTACTCTTGGTCGCGGAATTTTAAACCACCGCTCACGCAACATCATAAGTCCTAAATAAATCACACCGCCGAAGTCGTAAGGCTTGCCGTCGTATGCTGAAACCCACGCATCCCAAAGCGCGTCTTCGGCCTCTGTGGCGAGATTCAGGTCAATCTCATGCATGACGGTATGTGACTTCAATGCTGTTTTAAAAAACGCGGGGTGCGTTCCCAGGAAGTTGCTTTCGATCATCAGGCCACCACCGGGCGATTCAAAGACGATCGAGAAATGGGAGCAGTCTTGGGCCGTCACTGCGCGGATCAAAACGCTCAGCGGGAGATTGGACTTGCTCCAAATTAATTTAATCATATTTTATTTAACTTCGTTCATAACGTAATTGACGCCAATCGTTTTTGACGAGATCGAGTGATAGACGATTTTTATTTGAAGACCCTGATAGATATCGGCATCGAACTCAGACCTGTGTTGATAGAAGCCAGGCGCAATGTTGGCGCTGAATCCGAACTGATTGAGCTGATAGTTTGGTAAGCCCGTGATTCTGCCGGTCGCGGTATCTAATATGTAAAGCGAGACGCAGTCCCCGAACTCACCGTTGATAATCTCGAGCGACATGAACTTCACCCAAGGAAAGGTCTCAGTGTAGAGAAGCGTATTGTCGCCAATCGCAAGCGAATACTGCTGACCCACCACTCGTTTAAAGAGCGCCTTCGTCCCAAAGTTTTTAGATGCAAACGCCGGTGTCGACGAAATTGAGACCGGAGAGGAAATCGATACGGGCTGTGGTCCGGACGGCAGGGCCAAGCCGCTGTGGGCGGCAACAATCGAATCAAGGGACGCCTTATCAGATGCCGACAGATCCGCTTTGAAGAATATATCAACCGCTGTCCCGAGGGCCGTGATGTGATCAATGGCCGTTACGATCGTGCTTTGATTAATCTCTTGAGTCAGGCGATCAATGGCCAGTGCCGCCATGGCGTACGAATAATCAGTCATTTAAGGCCCCAGTCTAATCAGCAACAGGCTTCGTTGATTTACGGTGACGCCCGAACCGTTGGGATTAATTTGAACGCCACAAGTTTGTAAGCCAGTAAATTGAGAGATTGTTTGAGTCGTGTTGCTAAACTCGTGTGTCCCAGAGGGCGCGGCCGCTTTTCTTAAAGAATCGACAATGGCTACGGCGCTTTTATAGATCGTACAGTTGAGAGACTGCCCCGAACCAGACCCTACATTTTCAGCGTTGTACCAAACCGCGTAGGTCCCAGCAGAGGGAGTTATGACCATCCCCGGAATAACGGTGTCTGCATTTGCAGATGTAGAAAACGCGGTGTTTGAGATAACATTATAATTAAGAACGCCACCCGCAATCGCGACCGAGATCGCATCGATTGCTGATTGAACGCTTCCGTTTCCGAGCCCAGAAGGGGTCGTGTTAAACGAAACATCGCTTGCGTCGTAGTCATCGACATATCCCAATTAAGCACCTCACGCGGTGAAGCTTCTATCGACTCCAAGAATCTTACCGGAACTGTCACGACTAATTGTCTTCACGATCTTCGCACCCGTTGCAACATAGGTCGTCGTGATGATTTGGATTCGATAATTTAGATCGTAGCCAAAGACTTTTGAGAAAATCAGATTGATTTTAGATGTCGAGTCATAAGTGTCGATTCTAATGACCACGTCGCTATCGCCGTCCGGATCAACGAGACCGTAGACAATCTCTCGGTGAGCGTTTGGATAAAAGCGAGAGAGCGTGAGCTCGATCTCGAGAGTGACCGGCAAATCGCCTGGTGGCCCCGGCGGACCTGGTGCGGGCAAGGATCTGACGACGATCCGCTCAGTATCTTTCGTGCGAATGTAGACGGCCTCTGTCGGCTCGAATGCCGGGGTCACGTCGTGATCGTTTCGACAATCTCAAAGGCCCCCTGAATAAAGCGCGTAACGAACCCTGCTTGATCAGTAAGGTCTAAGTCGTAGCGGTAGAGACCAGGAACGAGAATCGCGGTATCTGCTGCCTGCACGACAATATTTAATATGCCGTTGAGTGGATCTAATGTGATGCGATTGTTGAGGGTCGACATCTCGAGCACAAGCGGTGAGCCGGGCTTCTTTCTCACCTGCATCTTTGCCGCGTAGCCAGTAATGTTGACCGGCGAATAGATTGGGCAAACCCTGTCTGCAATGTAGCCCTGCGAGAGAGCCACGGAATCAACGATCGCCTGAGCCGAAGCTGTCGCAACTAGATCTTCTTTTTGCCAGATCAGTTGGTTCGAGAACGTCGCGCCCACCTCGAGCGGGTTTCCGTCACAGCTACCGTTTGCAAAGTCATACTGAGCTGCCGGCATCGGTCCTCACTTCTTCGGTTTGATCATGAATGTTTTAGGTCCAAGGGCTATCAGCTCAGCGTGATCAAGCGTGTCTTCAATAGCTCTCAATCGAGTGAGGCTGGATTTCTGAGCCTCGGCCATTTCTTTCACTAGCAGATCACTCGATACAGAGACGCGCTCTAAGCGGACGTTTGACTCACCAATCTTCTGGTAAGCCTTCAGCATGTTTCCGCTCAAAGTATCGAGTGAGATCTTGTGATCTTTCAGCTCGCCTCTAAGGTTATC
>JAYVND010000633.1:0-3379 GCA_043758635.1 Bdellovibrionales bacterium | reverse complement strand
GCATCCATTTGATCAATCTTGGCTCTTTGATTGAAGCCAAAGAGGGCAATCAACTTGAAACAGCGGTTAAGTCGTGGCTGCTCTCAGCGATGAACGTGCACGTCCTCGATATGGCTCTGACAGTTGAAATCAAACAATCGGCCTATCGGCATTTCGTCTTGTTCAACCAAGCACTCAAGAGCAATGGGAAAACTCTCTTTTGTTTGAACGTAAATCCGAAGCTGATTTCGCAGTTTAAACAAGAAGGGTTGACATCAGTCTTCGTGCCTGTCGCAACTCTCGAAGAAGCCAAGCGTCGCTCTAGAAGCGGCGGGCAGGTGGATGTCGAATTTATCAATCCATTTATCACGGCAACTCGCAAGGTCATCGAAACTCAAGCACAGCTCCCGTTGACTCCGGGCAAAGCCTACCTTCGCAAACCGAACGAGAGAATTCCGATGGAGATAGCAGGTGTTTTGGGGCTCAACTGCTCTGAGTTCAAAGGCTCAATTTCGCTCTGTTTCCGTGCAGAAGTATTTTTGAAAATCTACGAAGGCATGGTCGGTGAAAAGCATGAAGTGATCACGAGCGAAATTCAAGATGCGGCCGGCGAACTGTTGAATATTATATTCGGGCACGCAAAAACAGTCCTCAATGATGTGAAGGGGTTCACATTAGAGAAATCACTGCCTACGGTCTTGGTAGGGGAGAAGCTGAAGCTCCATCACCAGAGTCGCAACCCGGCCATTATTCTCCCGTTCGAAAGTCCAGCGGGTGCGTTTCACGTAGAGATATTAGTCGATCGTAACGGATAATGACTGAGAGAAGCTTTTTAAAATTCAGTTGGTTCCGATAAGTGAATGTAAATTGGCAAGTGCTGCTGGTGTCTCGGTCCAATGAGATTAGATGTCTTGGGCCATTAGAGGGAGAGCGAAATGTTTGATTTGAAAACTCGAGTTTTGATTGTTGACGATATGATGACTATGCGAAAAATCGTTGCAAAAGCTTGTCGTGAAATTGGCTTTACTGATTTAACTGAAGCTGCTGATGGGCAGAAAGGTTGGGAAGCCATGCTTGCCGCGGATCCTGATTTCGGTCTCGTGATTTCTGATTGGAACATGCCCAACTGCACGGGCATTGACCTACTCAAGCGCGTGCGTGCGGACACCCGCTACAAAAAAATTCCTTTTGTTCTTCTCACTGCTGAGTCAGAGGGCCATCAAGTGGCTGAGGCCGTAAAAGCCGGTGTCGACAACTACATCATTAAGCCTTTTACGCCCGACCTGTTGGCGAAGAAACTAGATGACACTCATAAGAAAGTGGCAAGCAGGTAGTTATGAGCGAAACCAACGCCCACGCTGCTGCAGCGGAAACAGTCAAAATACGAGTTCTGACAATGGGTCTTGATGCGCGCGCAACCACCGCATTCGAAGCAGATTGCCCGGGAGCGGAGTTCGTAAGGATTACGACAGGCGATGATTTTATGGCGCAATACGAAGCGTGGGCCGATGATCTCTTCAGTGCAATCATCTGTGGCTCGGCACTCGAAGGAATGTCTTCTCTCGAAGCGGCTCAGGTTTTGTTGAATCAGTGTCCAAATACTATTAAATTTTACGTGACTTCAGACACTGCAAATTACGAACCTCGCAATCTTTTGAAAAACGGCTTCTCGCAGTGCTTTATTGTGCCAATGGATGCAAATTCGCTGAAGCGCGCGGTGAACGAAAAAATTCTTTCAAATGCTAAAAAGCTTCGTAGCTACCGCTCCGTCCGACTGCTCGATTTAGATGCAGGCTCAGAACTAGGTTTTGATACCTTTGTGTTTTTACCGCTCAACAAAAAGTATGTTCGCTACACCGGAGCCGATCAGAAAATTGACGGCGCAAAGCTCGAAAAACTTCAGGCGAAACAAATGAGTCAAGTTTTTGTGGATCACAAGGACATGGCGAAGTTTTATCAGTACTCGGCCAACCGCATGCATTCGCTTGGCGAGGGTGGCGCAAGCTCAACTGAAAAGCAGGAGAAGCTGAGAGACTGCGTGCGCGGTCTTTTCAACGACATCTTCGACGTTTCTCTTAAAGCCGACTTCGATGCCGGCAAAGAGATGCTGTCTCAGACTGAGGGAATTATCTCAAATTATATCACCAAAGGTGCAACTTCCAACTGGTACAAAAAATTGCTCGCAGCTGTTGGAGAGTCGCAAGACACGTACGATCACTCTTCGAACGTGGCGACATTTGCGGCTCTTTTTGCGATTGGCATTGGACACCCGAACCCCGAAGATCTGGCGATGGCCGGAATGTTTCACGACGTTGGAATCGCGGCTCTTCCTCCAGAAATTCAAGAGAAAAGTGAAGCGGATTTGAATGAGGCTGAGAAATTAATTTTTTTCACGCACGCCGAGAAAAGTGCAAACGCAATCAAATCAAAGCGCCTCATTTTGTCCGATAAAGTTGAAAAAGCGATTTTGCAGCATCACGAGAAGTTTAACGGCAAAGGTTTCCCAAAAGGCTTAGCGGGAAATCGCTTGAGCGATGAAACGCAGATTTTATCTTTCGCTGACCAGTTCGATGAGCTCACTCGCGTCGAAGAAGGCAAAAAGAGAGTTCTTCCTCTCGAGGCATTTGAGACGATCAAACGCTCCGGCAGTATCAACCCGGACATTCTATCGAAGATTAAGAAACTCTTGGAAAAACAAGACTCCGTGATTCAAGGTGAACCCGGCAAAGCATCTGCCTGATTGCGAGTCGGCTCGAATTATGATAGAAATTGGTGGATGAAACTAGCATCCTGGAACGTGAATGGCCTGCGCGCTGTTCACAAAAAAAATTTTCTCGACTGGATGAAAACATCTCAACTCGATGTGGTTTGCCTACAGGAAATCAAGTGCACGCTTGAGCAAGTCAAAGGCGACGAGAACTTTACCAATCCGCACGGCTACAATGGTCACTGGCACTCGGCACAAAAAGCTGGCTATAGCGGACTTTTAATTTACACGAAAAAGGATCCCACGCGGGTGCAGCTCGGGCTCGGTGATTCCCAATTTGACAGCGAAGGCCGGTGGCTTGAAATGGACATTGGCAATCTTACCGTTATCAACACCTACTTCCCGAATAGCCAAAGGGATCATGCTAGACTTTCGTACAAGCTTGCATTTTGTGCGGCGGCAGAGAAACGTCTCGAAGAGCTGCGGGCGGCAGGCCGCGAAGTCACAATTTGCGGTGATTTTAATATCGCGCACAAAGAAATAGATTTAAAGAATCCGAAGACCAACACGAAAAATGCGGGATTCTTGCCCGAAGAGCGCGCTTGGTTGGATCGGCTGACTGATCTTGGATGGCTTGATACATTTCGGCAATTTGAAAAAGGCGGCGGGCATTACACGTGGTGGAGCTACCGG
>JAYVND010000632.1:0-3389 GCA_043758635.1 Bdellovibrionales bacterium | reverse complement strand
GGAGTCACCAGAGCAGAGCCATACGTTCCGTTGAGAGTGATGGTTACCGCAATCGCGTCGCCATTGTCGGTCATGACATTGAGATGCGTGGTCTCAGGCTTCTCTTTACTCACCTCGGCTGGCATGACGACAGGGGCTGTACGATCGAGTTTTACTTCGGCGGCCAATGCATCTATCGCCTTCGAATCAAAAAGTTGCGTGATCGGATTTGTAACAAAATCTGGATCTCCCAGGAGCACGCGACCCTTGAAACTTTGTTTTTCGACTTCGGCAATTAAATGATATTCGTCTGCCGAAAATTCAGGCCGCGATTTAAGATCAAGCTTTTCCATGATGCGAAGTGCTTGCGCAATCACCACGCCACCGCTGCTTGGAGGAGGCATCAAGTAAACGTCACGTCCCGCAAAGTTCACTTTGAGCGGCTCGAGCCAGCGCACTTTGTAGCTTTTCAAATCTCCGGCAGTGATCACGCCGTGAGATTCAGAAATGGTATCGATGATATCTTTAGCAGTCTCTCCACCATAAAAAGCGCTTGGTCCTTTTGCACGGAATTCACTCAAGAATTTTCCAAGCTGCGTTTGAAAAAATACGTCGCCCGGTCGCAGTGCTTTTCCATCCCCAGGAAAGAACAGCTTTGTGCCGGCAGCATTGAAGCGTGGTTTTGCGTGCGCAGTGTTGTTCACCCATTCACCGCTCACGTGAAAACCTTTGTTGGCAAGATTTTGCGCAGTTTCGAAGAGCTGATTCCACTTGAGCTTGCCGTACTCATGATGAAGCGCCCAGAGCCCGGCTGGAACCCCAGGAACTCCGACAGCAAGTCCGCCGTCGCGCGACACTTTGGGATCTTTGTCTGCAAACGTTTTCATATTCGCGAGCTTCGGCGCCATCTCGCGAAAATCGAGCGCGCGAACTTTTCCGTTCATACGTACCATCGCAAAACCACCGCCACCAAATGAGGCGTAATAGGGATGCGTAACAGCCATACTCAAGAGAATCGCGACTGCGGCATCAATCGCGTTTCCGCCAGCCACCTGGATCTCGCGTGCGATTTCGGGACCGTATGGTGTGGGTCCAGAGACCATTACGCGATGACCTTCGGCAGGCAATGCCTGCACGACTGAAGATCGAAAAGTCGAGCACAGGGTTGTTGCAGCACAAGCAAGGACGAGCAGGCGTTGAGTCATCAGAGGCTCCAATCAAGCTTGAATCCCACCTCTCTTTGGCGAAGTTTTCAATCACAAAGGGCTCGGCGTCGAGGTCGAAGTGGAAGGTTCTGCAATGAAAGCCGATTCAGCTCAGAAAGGCTGATGTTCAAGCCCAACCGTGAAAGACCAGGTTGTCCTGACACTTGAGATCTGCTATTTCGACGCGCATGACCTTACAGAAACGCCCGCGCCTTACGGCGACAAGAACGCTGCCCAATCCCACTGAGTATGTTAAAGATTTGAACGGCAAATACGCTAAATACGCGTTTGATGAAGAGCGTGCACACCAAATCAAAGGCGAGTGGCGCGCAAAAAGTTTTGGAGTAGCCGGCGACCATCCGATGGATCTAGAAATCGGCACGGGCAATGGAACTCATTTCGCTCACCTCGCAAAAAAATCTCCGGAGCGCGCTCTGGTTGGAATCGAAATCAAATACAAGCCGTTGATTCAATCCATTCGCCGTGCATTGGGCGAGGGCTCCAAAAACGCTCGCATCGTGCGCTACGATGCGAGTCACCTCGAAGATATCTTTAATCCCGGCGAGTTGAACAATGTCTTTATTCACCATCCAGATCCATGGCCTCGCAAGCGCAGCTGGAAGCACCGATTGATCCAAGATGAGTTCTTAACGATGCTCCACGCGCTGATGCGTCCAGGAAGCTATTTGAATTTTAAAACAGATTCTGAAGAATATTATGATTGGTCATCCGAGCGTTTCGCCCGCGGCCCTTTCCGCATGAGCCGCGAAACCAGAGATCTGCACACCTCCGATTGGAAAGACGAAAACTTCATCACCCAGTTCGAGACGATCTTTCTCTCCAAAGGTCAGCCGATTTTCTACGCGCGCCTCGAACGGGATTGACGGCATCCTCGATGCGGCAGCAGTTGGATTTCCGGGACGCTTCAAGACGAATAAAAAATTGTAGCTTGCACAACTGCTGCAACTGCTACGAAATTTTGCCCGCAGAGTTTCGTTTACTAGGTTCAACCTGCAGAGTTTAGTCACGTCGTTCTATTTACAGAATTGCAGATTCGCTACTTCTTTCGCGATACGATCGAGATATTCTTTCGGAGCGTTTGAAGCCAGGCCGGGTGTCTGATTTCTTGCCGCAAACTCATCACGAGCACTGGAGAGGGCTTTCAAGTCTGTGCCGCCAGAAAATAATTTTTCTGAATTGCGAACCGTCGGGTTTGCGACTGAGCCCTCCCTCGAGTGGATAATTCGCGCGATAAAAATATCTGCAGAAATTCGAAATTCCAAACTCCAAATCACACTGCAGAAATTCCAATCGTGGCATTCACCGGTGAAGGTTGCGTCACCTACGCCAAGATCGACTGGCTGGGGAACCCAGTTGGTGCAATCCAAAGGTGAGGAGATCTGTAAAGTCACGATGCTGCTTCCGTTTGGGGGAACTTCAACGATGGTTTGATTGGTCAAATTTGTAAAGGGTGTGTTTGCCTTGATTTCGAGGTGACCGGCAAGTGGGAGCCCGTAAGTGGAAACATAAAAATGTTCGTCGATTCCTCTAATTGCCGACATTGCGGAAATAGTCTTCGCAACGAAGCTAAGATCATTTGTGCTGACCGCGTACGAGGCGGCGACGGGATCCAGATTCTCGATTTTGAAAGTTAACAGTGCAACGCCAGTGAGAACTGAGTTTGCTGTGAAATGAGAGATTTGCGAAATTTCAATCTTTGGTTTCGTTGCCGGAAATGTCAGGGCGAAGCGTGTTGAAGTGATAACTTCGGTTGCGTGACCGCGTGCCTGATTGGACACGACAATTTTGCAGGTCTGCACTGAATCTGTGTATCGCGAATCTTGAGCTTCTCTCAAAATGATTTCGGGCTGTGAAGGCAAGTTGATTGGGCCCTCGCCGAGCTCTTGCAGAACTTCGGAATCGCTTTGATCTTTTTGCCGAACTCGCGAATTTTCGAATTGATCACAGATCAAGGCGGTGATCGAGGTCTCCGATGATTCGGGCTGCGGAGCGGCGGATATTTTGGAGATCGATGGTGGCAAGTTGAGCCGTTGTAAAAGCGGCTCCGTCGACGGAAAAATTTTCGAGCGATTTTAAGTTACCAATCGTGATTGGGCGGGTTTGAAAGGTTCGCTTTGAGCCTGCAGCATTTTCGAGCGCAAAATTAAACTGGCAGACAAGTTTTTCGATCGACATCGAGAAGAC
>JAYVND010000631.1:0-3398 GCA_043758635.1 Bdellovibrionales bacterium | reverse complement strand
CTAAGCGCAGAGCCTCTGTATGCGACTTGGCCAGCGAAAGTAAATTTTCTTGTGTCTCAATTCAGGACAGCAGTGCCGACAATCAGCCTCCGGAGCAGATTCTATTCATTTCGCGCAGCGAACGAGGCAAGCACAAAATGCGATTGCATCGCTTGAGTTTTCATCGGGTTTTTCCTCCTGGTTAGAATGAATATAAACGAAATTGACGTGAAACACCCGTCCTCACATGAGATCTGGTCTAGCCAGTCGTTTTCGAAGCGCCAACACTTAACCATGCAAACCGACCCGAGATTTGGAACTTCAAGATTCAAAATTTGCCTCAACTCTCTGTTCCGATTTTATTTGTCCAGCATGATCATAATGGGAGCGATTTCGATACCATCTAGAGGAATTGCGGGTTCCATTGAGAAGAATGATTTTGTTTCATTCAAGAAAGCCATTGGTTTTTCGAAACCGGTCAATTCTGATCCTATCTGGATCAAAAAATTTTGCAATGGGCGCTCAGTTCAAGAAACTGAGGCCGGAATCTGCTGCGACCTTGAATTAAAAACACCGGGGAACAACGAGAAGCAAATTTTCAGTGGAAATCATCGAGTTGGCTGGGTTGCACCATTACTTAAGCAGGCATACATAAATATTGAGGTGCGGGCAGATGAGTTGGCCAATAATGAAGTTCATCAAGTGGAAATTCGCTGCGCCAATCGGCCGCCTACGTGGGAAACTATAGCGGCCGCCTTCGGCTCATTGATGAAGCCTTCCAGCGGCGTCAAAAGTGGCATTGAAAAAGTGCCTTTCGATCCACGCTACAAGCCAGCTTTTCGAAATAATCAAGAAGCCGATTTTTTGGATAGCTCGTACGCTATTTTGACCCATGCAAACCCTCTCTGGGACTATCCTCGCTCAACTGAAGTTGCTATCAAGAAGATTTTAAAGTTCAGTGCGGATTCTGCGATCAAATCTATCGGACTAACATCAAGTCAGGCGAGACAGCCGTATTTTTTCAATGGCAAGGACGTCACCTACATTGCTCAGTCTGAGGCAGGTCAGTTCCGATTTAATTTTCCAAACGCCAAAAATTTCATTTTCGGCGGTGGGAATCTGAAGCTCTGTCTTTGTGAATCAATCCGCGACGCGATTGCCGGCTCTGTGAAAAACAAAATCCCTTTGAATATGTTTATTGTCACTGACGCGGTTTTTGATCGTTTGGGGCTCAAATTCGCCGAGCAAGGATGGATCGAGGATTCACGTGGTCAGGATGGCAAGTTTTTGCGGCAGCGGTACAGTTTCCCGCTCCGCACATGGGAAAACGATGACGTAGTTAAAGCAATGGCCTGGGCTAAATCAGTCGCAGGTAGTTTTCTGCTCGACGATCTCTTCAATACGAGACCGCGTGCGATTTTCTTAAACCAAATTAAAGACTTCGTTCTGCGAACAACTGCACGACCCGCTCGAGACATGTGTATTCAAAATAGCTATAACCAACCGAAGATCGATCGAAGGTTGACTAAATTTGAAATTTTCGACAGGAAAGAGTCGCTGTATTCTTCTTCTGAGGACTCAAGCCTCCCCTTCACTGTGCGATTAATTTTCGTAAACTCAACGAATTTACGCGACACTTTCGCCTACTGGAGGTCAAAGTGATGCGAAAACTTTTAGCACGCAGATCAACTGCGCTCATGTTACCTTTGGGCAGCAGAGCTGATAACCAAAGGCAGCAATTAGTAACACTCACTCGCCCCTAGCGAGATTGCGACAACAACTAATAATGAGCCTTCCGAGATCCTCGCCGGTCAGAATTGCCGGCATTCTCGTAGAATCACGTCCCGAATGAGGATGTCACGCGTATCGGTGGGAGCAGATGAGTTTTGATGAGTCGGGTAAAGCGAGGAAGGCCCGTAAGCTGGGCCTTCGCTAAGTGATTAAGTATGTTTCTTGATCCAGTTCGGAATACTGTGAATCCCGACCTCGAATGATTTGGATGCTTCAAGATGAGTCATACCTTTTTTAATCGCGCTCACAACTTTCTTTTTTAACTGTTCAGGATAGCTCGCGCGAGAAGCGTTCTTTGAAGCCGTCTTCGCTCCTGATTTCTTCACGCTCTTCTTTTTTTCCGACGACTTCGTCGCAGTTTTTGCGGTCGATTTTTTCGAAGATGATTTTTTTGCTAGTGCTTTCTTTGTCGCCTTTTTTGCCACGGAAATTCCTTATCCTGATGTTGCTCAATGGAGCCGTGAAAATAACGCTCGCGTGCCGTTCATGTCAACATCGCGAGCTCTTTGGCTTTTGCCGAATTGGCGCAGAACTGTCGACTTGGCATAATTAAAGTCGCTGCATTTCGCGACGCTGAAGTTATATGCAAGATTCATTCAGGAGGGGGGAGCGTTCACCATCCGTGGCGTCGGTTGCTGTTCTCTCTCAGTTAGCGGCCTTTGCATTGAGAGCCGTTTCCATTTTTTCGATCGTCGCCTTATTTTGGTCGATGCAAGAGTAGTCGCTGTACTTTTGAGCCATTTGAATGCTCTGACCAGTTAACGACTTCACGCCGTCGATACTTCCAGTTAAAAATCGGGCAGCTTGAGCTGATGCGAATCGAGATTGATGAGTTCCATGAAATTGGTTTAATCCCGCCTTTTTCCAAGCGCGATTGCAGTTTGCGTTGATCACACTGTAAAGAAGAGGCTTACCCTTTTTGTGAAAAACGAAGTCACATTCGTCGCGCTTCGAGAGTCTTTCTTGCAGAATCGCAAGCATGTCATCACTCATGTAAAAATACCTGGTCTTGGAATTCTTGGGGCAATTTTTGACTCGCGCTTTTCCGTTCGTCCAAGTCAGCACATCTTGAATGCGAATTGTTCTAGTTTCAAAATTTACGTTTTTCCATTGAAGTCCGGCAATTTCACCCACCCGACACGCTCCCAAAAATTGCGCTTTGCAAAGCTTCTGGTAAAAGTCTGGGAGGTGAGAGAGAAATTTCTGAAATTGCTGAAGGCTGATTTGTCGCTCACGCCGAGGAATCTCGCGAAGTACCGCAAGCTTGTAATGATGCTGCTTCACTGGATTCGAATATTGAAAGTCAACACTGTCAGTGAACCAACTAAGGATTGATCGTAGGTCTTTCAATTCCTTCCTGAAATTCCAACGGCGTATGCTGGGCTTCGCACGACTTGCCTCAATATTCATTCGCACAAGCTCCGTCACGATTTGCGGTGTCATCTCGCACATGCGAACATCGTAAAGTGGCGGGAGAAATTTGGAGCAGCGGAAAATCTTGTTCACTCGAGTAGACTCGGTCACGGTAGGTAGGGGCTGTTCGCTAATTTGGTAGAGAAAATCCAAAGTTTTTGGGCTGCGGTTCTAGATTTATTGTGGATAAGTTTCAGTTTTCCACATTCCGGCGC
>JAYVND010000630.1:0-3414 GCA_043758635.1 Bdellovibrionales bacterium | reverse complement strand
GCTTTGTACCGTGCCTGATGACCTTTGAGCTCGATTTTAGTCCAATCGAATTTCTGACCTTGCGCCATTGCCAAGATATAATCCGTAAAGAAGCCCGTGCGAGTTGCAAAAATCAAATCGATTCCGCGGCTCGAGTTCGTTGCGAGATCTGTTCCTTCGCCCGCTTCGATCTGCATGTTATGGAGCGACATCTCCATCATGTTCTGTTGGTAGCTGTAGATACCTTCGATAAATTCGAAGCCATCATTTAACGCCACGCTCAGAATGCGTTGATTGGTCACGCTGCCGATGCCGTTAACTAAGCGCATGACCGCTTTTTGCACAAGTCCACGAACCATTGCTTGAACTGCTGGCTTGTAAGGTTGACCGAAGTCTACCAATGCAACAGGACCGACGATCGGGAAGAAGTCGCCGTCCATGATCACATCAAATGCTTTCTCAGCATCGTTCCACACGAAGCGGATATGCTCGAGAATTCCTTTTGGATTCGCAACCATCTGCGCCCATGGGTTGGTTGCAAGACCTTGCGAAAGATCCGTCTGCGCAAGTGCTTGGTTGAGTTGTTGTAGTTCACGCGCGGTGAACGCAAAGTTCGAACCAATTTTCAAGTCGGACGCCTTGAATTGATTCGGAAGTCCAGTCGGAGAAACGCCTTCGCTCCCCAACAAACGAGCCGAAGCCGACGAATTTAACTGAACATCTTTCATCCAGTTGGCAGCAGAAGCTGCTGGAGTTTGACCAGATTTAAACGCGGCATTGAAATCTTGAATGCCCGAGTAAACCTTATTGTAATTTCCGTGCATCCAATTCAAATAATCTTCCGATACAAATTTTTGAACGGGAATCTTCGAAACCGTTTGAATGCCAAAGATCGTCGCGATCGTCGGGAAAGAGAGATCATAGATGCGGCAGGGTTGGTTGGCTGCATCGAACGTCATGATGTAGCGGCTGTCGATATTGGTCGAACTTGCATCAACGCAGCTGTCTTTAGCGGTCAAGGATTTAGCACTCGAATTTTGACCGAGTGTTGCAAGAGCATTTGTAGGAAGCTTTGCCAATGCTTGTCCAATTGTTTGAGCGCCATCTTGATTTGCAATTCCTGGATGCGCCTGTGCGAATGAATTCAACTCTGTTTGTAGCTGTTGATCATTTCCTGCAGCCGTAACTTGAGCTGCTTGAGCCGACACTGTTGCTAACGACAACAACGCCACGAGACCGGTATAAATAACCTTCATTTACCCCTCCAAGGAGAATTTGTTCTAGGCAAAAGGCTAGCGAGAGAGTCCCGGCAATGTCAGGCTCTTTCTGTCAGATCTTGACAGAAATACCAGCTGCGTCATCACCAGCTAAGACTCGTCGCATTATGTCTAGATAAAGACACGCGTTTCGCATGAGCCGCTGATTGAGCGATGACCTATTATCTAGGCACCTACACACCGATGGCAGTGGGGCGGAACTCAGAGCTGCCGTCATGTAACGATGAGATTCTCAGCCCCTTGGCTCCTCTGCCACCGTGCGATTTCACAGAGTTTTTGGCTCGTGAGCCGTGAAGACTGTTCTTGGGAAGCTTGCACTCGAGCGACAGGCGCATTACTGAGAATGAAAACGCCTTGTTGTTTCGCAAGGGGAACTATTGCAGTTGTAAAAGCGTGAGCAACGGTCGCCGAGATCGAAGTGCACGTTCACCTTGCACCTTCAAATTGCAACTTCACATTGATCGGAGTCATCGTGTCTAAAATTTCTCATGCTTCCTTATTTTTCGCAGCATGCCTGATGAGTGCGGCAGCAGTACCCGCATTTGCACAAGTTGAATCGAAAAGTGGAACCTCTGGTTTCGACGCACAGGTCGAGGCGACTCTCCCGGCAACGACTGATGCAGTTCAGTCCAAAATCATGATGCGCGGCCCGGGTGGAGGTGGATGGCATCCAGGTCCTGGGTACCCAGGTGGTGGTGGTTACCCAGGTGGAGGATGGCCTCCTCGGCCAGGTTACCCTGGCGAAGGAGGGTATTGGCCGGCTCCTGGCCCAGGTCCCGGAGGTTTCTACCAGTGCACGGCACAGAATGATTTCGGCCAAGTTTATTATGCAACTGCGTATGACCTAGGAACTGCTCGACAGCTTGCCATGAATCAGTGCTATCAATTCTCAAACTTCAACTGCTTCCCAACCGGTTGCATCTGGCGGTGAGCGTTCGGCGCGCAAACCATTAGTTGCACTCGAGATTAGATCGTAGTCGTTTCATTTATAGAGCTGGTACGCACGTTCGAACCAGCGGAGATTCCAAATACCTTTTGCAGATAGCTAGCGCACGTTCCTTGGCTTCGCTTTTTGAAAGTGCGCGCCTCCAGACCACATGCGTGAGGTCGGAGTGCGTGGTTTTAAAATGCTTGATGAAGCTTGTTTTCAGAGTGAGATGGAGCGCCTGGCGATCTGTCGAAGAAAATTCTTGTTTATAAGTCACCACGACTCGAACTTCTCCGCGTTTTCGAAGTGAGCTGCGAGCTGAGTGGGCAGGGTTGACCCAAGCTAAACAAAAGATAGCGAGCAGGCACGCGAGCATCATTCGCATCGTCGCGTTTTGAGATTTCGGTTTCTCCGATGCGGTTTTCATCTTTAGAGCTTAACCGAAGTTCTCAATAATCGCCAATTCACCGCTGCATTACGACTTTCGACGAGCTTTTATCTCCTAGGGGCGCGTTTTCGATTCTCTCGAGAGTGTGAAAACTTGATTATTTTTAAGCGGCAAATTCTACCTCGTACTTTGGTAGGTAAATCGAAATTTTCGAGGCGATCTAAGTAGAGTTTTTGCTTTTCGTCTCCCGATTCCGAAGTCCATATTTAAGAATTCGAATAAAATGATTGGATGAGCGTATCCAACCGAATTCTTGTTGTCGACGACAACGCCGATTTTCGTTTTTTAATTTGTCATTGGCTGAAAAGCGCAGGTTTCGACGTTCAAACAGCAAAAGACGCCTTCGAGGCATTTGCAGTTCTAGAAGCCGATCCCACTTTTGATCTAACCCTCTCCGATTTCGATATGCCTCTCGCAACTGGAATTGATCTGCATGCTCGATTGCGAACGCGCGGCCTGCATCAGCCCTTCGTTCTTACAACTGCGAATGTGACTATCAAGAAGCTTGCACTCGAGCAAGCGGGTATCGATGGTTTTCTATTGAAGCCGTTTACGTCGTCAGATTTAATTCGCTGCGTTCGTGGTCACCTTCAAGAGATTTCAGTGCCGCAACTGACGAGCACCGGACAAGAGTCTTAGAGCGATTGGTAATTTTTGGTGAGCTACTCCACTCAGAAATTTGATTTGCTTAGATCTCATCAAATCATTTGAAAATCTGAAAGACAGTGGGTTAGGTCTCTTTTCTCGTTTTATAGGAGCCGCTTTTATCTTCATGTGAACCA
>JAYVND010000629.1:0-3415 GCA_043758635.1 Bdellovibrionales bacterium | reverse complement strand
CGGAGTGAGCCAGCTCTTAAAACTTGCATTGGACGCCCGTTTCAGACATTGTCTGAACGAAAATTCTCAGTGAAATTTCAGGCGTTTTAACCGTTCATATTTTGAACGCGCGGGCTTCGCTTTGACCCACTGATCATTTTTTGATCGCTCCGCTAGTCGTGGTTTTGGTCTCTAAACAGTCATTGCTACGGGTACGGGCTGATCATCTAAATAATTATCGGAATAATGATCGGGCTGAACATTCAGACTGGTCATTCGACTCACGCATCGTTCTCGGGTAAGGAGATTTCGTGGCAGGCATAATCGTTGTTGGTTCCCAATGGGGTGACGAAGGCAAAGGCAAAGTTGTAGACGTTTTTTCGGCGCAGTCCGATCTCGTCGTCCGTTACCAAGGCGGTGCGAACGCGGGCCACACGCTTGTCGTTAACGGCGTGAAGACCGTGCTCCATCTCGTTCCAAGTGGAATTTTACATGCGCGCGCGACTTGTGTGATCGCAGCCGGTGTTGTCCTCGATATCGAGGAACTCTGGAATGAGATTTCGTCGCTTCGCAAAGCAGGCATGATTGAAAACTCAGAGCAACTTCGCGTTTCTGAGCAGGCGACAGTCTTATTGAGCTATCACCGCGCCATCGATCAAGCTCGCGAAAAAGCGGCCGGTAATGAAAAGATCGGCACCACTGGTCGCGGCATCGGTCCAGCTTATGAAGATCGTGCTTCACGCCAAGCAATTTTATTTGGCGATCTTTTCGACAAAGCAAAGCTTCGTGAAAAACTCGAGCTTGGTCTTCGCGAGAAGAACTTCATGTTGAAAGAATTCTACAAGACAGAGCCCATCAACGTAGACGCACTCTACAACCGCGTGCTCGAACTCGCAGAGCTCCTCTCACCATACCGTTGCAAAGATACGTCGCTCCTCATTCACCGCGCCCTTAAGGGTGGCAAAAAAGTTTTGTTCGAAGGCGCTCAAGGCACAATGCTTGATTTGCTTCACGGCACTTATCCGTTTGTCACAAGCTCATCAACACTGGCTGGCTCGGCGTGCGTGGGCTCAGGCATTGGGCCCAACGCTGTTCAAAAGATCATCGGAATCACAAAAGCCTACACCACGCGTGTCGGCTCGGGACCATTCCCAACTGAACTCAACAACCCTCTCGGTGAGCGCTTACGTAAAGAGGGCGGCGAGTTTGGTGCAACAACGGGCCGCGCTCGTCGCTGCGGTTGGTTGGACTTGGTAGCGATGCGCTACGCGATTCGCGTGAACGGCATTACAAATCTCGCTTTGATGAAACTCGATGTTTTGAGCGGTCACGAAAAAATTGAAGTTTGTACCGCTTACAGACTCGACGGCCAAGAGATCCGCGAGCTTCCGACGAATGCTCACGATCTCGCACGTATCGAGCCGATTTACAAAGGCCTTACTGGCTGGGTAGAAGACCTCACTCAGGTGCGTACAATCCAAGATCTACCGCAAGCAGCGCGAGACTACGTGCAGTTTATAGCGACAGAGCTCGCGACGCCGATCGACGTGGTATCCGTTGGCCCGGGCCGCGAGCAGACGTTGTGGATCAAGCCCCTGTTTAATTGAGTCGATTAAAAAATCTCGCAAGTTAGTGAGATCAGAAATGCGCGCAATTGACTTAAAATGTTAGGAGAGTTTTCGCGAGATCATCTTCGACCAGCAGACGACAGTGATAACCCTGGAAAACAGCTCTGCTGGCTGCAGAACGGGCCGCCGCAACTTTTTCTTTCCGGTAAAAGTTGCGCTTCTGTTTCATTGCCGGTGCATTTCTGGTTCGTTATTGAGCAGATTTAAGCTCTCGAATCATTCTAAAAAAAACGAACAAAGTTTTGTCGAGTGTGTTGACTTCGAGTCTGAATTACAGCAAGTTAAGCCCACTTCGCAACATAGCAGAGTATGATCCGCTAGCTCAGTTGGTAGAGCATATCCCTTTTAAGGATAGGGTCGATGGTTCAAGTCCATCGCGGGTCACCATTTTTCTTTCGAAGTTCTTTACGTCCCTATCGTCTAGTGGCCTAGGACACCACCCTTTCACGGTGGATACACGAGTTCGAATCTCGTTGGGGACGCCAATATTTTCGGTGTAGAGCCTATCTTGGTTCCAAGATCACCGTAACCAATCCAAAATCATTATCGTATTTTGTTTTCAGGGATCTTCGAAACTTCCCAAACCGTGATCAAATCAACCAATCTGAAAAACTAAAAAGAGGGAAATGATCCAGCTAAAACCAATGTCCGTTGAGGCTTTCGAAAAGTTCAAGAAAGACTCCCAATCGGCGTACGCCACCAATCTGGCGGCGGTCGAAGTCATTCCATACGAAGAGGCTTTGCAGAACGCCTCGGAACAATTTAATAAGCTCGTTCCACTCGGCACCGCCACCACCGGCCAGTCATTTTTTGATGTTATCGAATCCAGCTCGAGCAACTCGATCGGTTTTCTTTGGCTCGGTTTCCAAACTAGGTTCGGGCGAAAGGTCGCGTCGATCAACGACATCAGCATCGCACCTGCAAATCGCGGCAAGGGTTTTGGAAAGAAATTGATGAAACTCGTCGAAGAAGAAGCGCACAAAGCCGAAGCAACGCGAATTCGCCTGCACGTGTTTCATAGTAACCAGGTAGCGAAAAATCTCTACCTGGCTATGGGATTCGAGCCCACCAACTTAGACATGCGAAAAGATATCTAAGCCTGAGACCTCATCGTATTTGCGGTTTAATCGGCTTGAATCCGACGTCTTCAGGATTTGCGACATAGATTAAATGGTCGACCCATTTTCCATCTTCAAACCAGTATCGCCTTTTTATCCCTTCGCGTTTCATTCCAATAGCCTTCACCAGACGAATCGACTTTCGATTGTCGAGATTGATCGCAGCTTCAAGACGGTTGAGCTTCAACTGCTTAAAGCCGATCGTTAATCCCGCCGCCGCTGACTCCTGCCCGTAACCTTCTCCCCAATGTCGATTGTAAATGACGTATCCGAAGTTGGCGAACTGATGAGTGCTACGAACATAAATGTCGAAATCAATCGAACCTATTAAGATTCCTGTTCTCTTCTCAAAGACCCCGAATTGATAATAGTCGTCATCCTTAGCAAGTGTCTGAAGTCGAGCGACGAATTTTTTAAAATAGGCTTTTGAACATTTCCGTGGAGGTTTCGGTCCAAAGTCCCATCGACTTTGCGAAGGACGTCGTTTGACCCAAGCATCAAACCACACGGCGTAGTCAGAATCTTTGAGAGGCCGAAGAACAAGTCGTTTCGTTCTGACTTCTTTCCTTAGCATGCGTCACCTTCATTCAACGAATAGTTCCATTCCTCCATTTCGCAGAACTTATCGCAGCCACTGCTTTCAAAAAGTTTTATCATTCTGATATTCGTCGACGTTGTTCCACCGTGGTA
>JAYVND010000628.1:0-3416 GCA_043758635.1 Bdellovibrionales bacterium | reverse complement strand
GACTTCCCCCGAATCGGAGTGACGGTCGCCATTTTTTTTGCTGCGGCTTTGATTGGCTTCATCGCTGCTTTTTTGCCATTCGGCGCAGTCGTGGCCTTAACACCAACTTTACCAGTGCCCTTGCTAGCGGCATTTCGAGAAACTTTGCCTTTTCCCGGTTGCGACTTTGCAATTATCGCAACTGGCTTTTTCGCCTTAGCCTTAGCTTTACCTTGAGCGGGAGACGCTGATAATTTTTTACTCTGATTTTTTTTAGAATTCATGCTTTGCTTGGAAGGCTTAGTCTTTGCCACGTTCGTTCTCCTTGAATCCAGCGAGTCGCTTTGAAATTTGCGGGCGCTTGGAAGATGACGGCTTTGACTAAACGAATGTGCGCCTTTAATGTCAAGAGACCACCGCTGTTAGGACAAAATGAGTTTTCAAGATCCACACTCTCCAAATTCGTCCACCTCGGTTTTCAACGGCTCGACGTCGTGGTGGAACAATGCAAAGTTCAAAAAAATAGTTCTCGCGGTCAGCGCCGCTTTGACGCTTGCGATCATCCTTTTGGGCGTATGGATTTACCGCCTCGACAGCAACATTCGGCAGCGCTTTGCCGAAAAACGCTTCGCTCCGCCAATTGAATTCTACTCTGCACCTGAGTCAGTGCGCGCGGGTCAAAAATTCACGAGCAATTACTTTCCGTCTTTTTTCGACCGTCGCAACTACCGCAAAAGAGGCTTTAATGAGCCCGTTCGGGAAGGCGATTATTCTGTTTGGTCTCCGGCTGAATGCGGCTCTGTGCTCAATTCCCAGATGCTGGCCGCATCACCGCCAATGAGTGCACCTCCGTCCAATCCGAGCATCGCCGTCAATTTCCAGCCGGCCGCGACTCCACGCCCGACTCCGAACCCGCTCTTCACGGGCGCAAGAGATCTGCGCAGAGGCATTAATCCACCGGCTTCGACCACCGACGCAACTCCAGCACCCGGCGATCCAGCACCGGCATCAGCTCCGCAGATCGGGTCTTGTGTCGCATTTAAAAATCCTGCAGAGACAAGTGCGAATTTGACGGAGCAATTGGGCGATTCCGATACCGTCAAAATTATCGCGTTCAGTCCCGATAACGAAGTGATTGGGGTGTACTCAGGCGCCACTCCTAAAGCGGTACCGACGATCGAAATTGAACCTGAGCTTTTTGCTTCGTACTTTGGTGACAGTCCCACACTTCGAACAGTGGTCCCGCTCGGCACGGCTCCGACAATGTGCCTAAACGCACTTCTCGCGATCGAAGATTCGCAATTTTTAGAACATTCGGGTGTCAGCTTCACGGGCCTCATTCGTGCGTTTCTCGCCAACCTTCGTTACGGCCGCGCCGCTCAAGGCGGAAGCACAATTACGCAGCAGCTCGTAAAAAATTATTTTCTGAACGACAAAAAAACCCTCAGCCGAAAACTCACCGAAATCGCAATGGCGTTTTTGGTTGAGCAGCACGAGAGCAAAGATCAAATTCTTGAAACCTATATTAATTTAATTTATATGGGCCAAAACGGTCCATTTCAGGTGCGAGGCTTTGCCGCGGCCGCAAATCACTATTTCGGTAAAAACTTGAGCGACTTGAATTTGGATCAATGCGCGATGTTAGCGGCAGTTCTTAACAGCCCGGGCATGTACAATCCGTTCAACCATCGCGAGGCCGCGACTAAGCGTCGCAATCGGGTGATCGAACGAATGACTGAGCTCAAAATGATTTCGGCGGACGAATCAAAAGCAGCCAAGGCCGCAGCACTTCCAGCGCGTCCGCAGAGAGATTTAACCGAACCTGCGCCATATTTTGTGCAGGCCGTTCGGGAATTTTTGAACGAGAAAAATATCGATTCCTCAGAGGGATTGCGCGTCTACACCACATTGAATCTGCGAGCGCAAGAAGCCGCGATGCAGGCCGTTCGCACCGGCGTCGATCGCCTCGAATCCAATTACAAATTGATTCAGAAAATGAAGGCGCAAAAGAAATCACTCGAGGCTGTTTTGATTTCGGCAGATCCCTTCACCGGGGGAATCCAAGCTCTGGTCGGAGGCCGCGGTTACGCGATCTCTCAGTTCAACCGAGCCACCGACTCTCATCGTCAGGTCGGATCCGTGATGAAACCTTTTGTTTACTTAACGGCCCTTGAGCATAAACAAGAAAACGGTGATCCCTACACGCCAGTCTCGATCATCAAAGACGAAGCAACGACTCATAAATTTGACGGGCAATCCTGGACACCACACAATTACGAAGGCTCATATGAAGGGCCGATCCCGATGTATTTTGCTTTAAAAGAATCTTTAAATGCAGCAACTGTGAATCTAGGCATGAGTGTGGGCATCGACAATATCATCGACACGGCAAAGCGCATGGGCATTCGCTCACCACTTCGCGCGCTCCCTTCGCTGACGCTCGGTGCTTTCGAGCTCACGCCGATGGAAGTGCTAGAGGCTTACACATCGATTTCTCGAATGGGCAACCACACCGCTCTGACTCTGGTCCACGAAGTTCAAGATCTCTCTGGCAAAAAACTTTATTCGTTCGAACAAAAGTCCGAGCAAGTTGCCGCCGCCGAATCAGCAGCTGAACTCGTTGGCATGATGAAGCAAACGATCGAGTCTGGAACCGCGCACGGAGCGCGAGTTTCCGGATTCACAAATCCTGCTGCCGGAAAAACTGGAACGACCAACGATAAAAAAGATGCGTGGTTTGTTGGTTTCACGCCTTATCATACCGCGCTTGTTTGGGTCGGCTACGATGACAATTCTCCTCACGGGCTCACGGGCGCGACGGGCGCCGTGCCGATTTGGACCAATTATATGAAGAGCTACAGCTCGTTTGCACCTCACGATTTTAGTTGGCCTGAAGGTACAGAGAATATTTTGATCTCTCCAGAAGAACTCATTGGCCTTGGTATCCCTGAAAAACATGGTCAACCACCAGCGCCCGCAGAGCTGGTTTTCGTAAAAGGGCAAGTGCCCGCAGCGCTTCGCCACTGAGTTTCCACCGATTCGCCACTGAGTTCCCACTGAGTTCCCACTCATTCGCCACCGATTCGCCACTGATCAGGCTCGCGCACCTTCGCACGCAGCTGATTCCCTCGTCAGCTATATGTCTCGATGATTTTTTGTCCAAGAAGTTGCAAGACATTCCCAGTCAACGAATGAAGCACGACCGCAGATGGAAGCGCCACCAAAAAAGCGAAGTTGAGCCCCGGCATGACAAAGCCAACCGCACCTGCAGTGGGCGTCGGCGCGCACTTGAGCTGGTACCACAAAACAATCGCGGCAAGAATTGGAAGAATCATGAATGGGTCCGGTGCGGCTAAGTTCGAGAGCCACGCGAAATGCACATGAGTGAGGCCTTTATTAAGGCGAATCGCCTTATACATTGAAATGAAAATCGGCAA
>JAYVND010000627.1:0-10594 GCA_043758635.1 Bdellovibrionales bacterium | reverse complement strand
TGTGGCGATTTTTGTTGCGGGCAGCAGCCTCGCACTCGTTGGGCTTCTGGGGCTCTTGCCGATTTCGATCGAAGTATTTTTTATTATATTGGCCTCGCTTGGGGGTATGATGATGCTCGGAAGTGGCCTGATTCTCTTCGGGATTTTCCGCGAAAAGAACTGGCTTAAATATGGCAAAGTGACAGAGCTGATGGAGATGGTTTTAGATGACGAGAAACCGGCGATAAGTTTGCGCACTGTTTTTGGCGTAGACGAGTATCTAAATGCCGATAAAAAAAGAAAAGCTCCCGATTCAGGGGAGCTGGTAGATCAAGAAGGTTTATAGTTTGGAACCGGAACATAAGCGAGTCGGCTGAGCGAAGTGAATTCAATTGCAGTTGATGCCACCGTTCGCCTTTCAGCTGGTGCAGGAACTTCGGCTACAACCGGCGAAAGAATTTCCACTTCCAGATCGGCAATGCGTTTGAAGATGGTTTCGGCCTCGCGAATGGGCCACCACTCATATAGGAAGATTGAGATCGGCTGCCACATTGCAACCCAACCCATAATGAAAAGTCCCTCATGCAACATTGAGCGAAAGAGATCGTTCTGATTGTCGAGGCTATGTGCAAACCAAGTGCAAGTCGTCAAAAAGGCGAGCCCAATAATTAGGGAAATAAATCCCTTGCGGAAAATATCTTTGAGTTCACGTCGTTTCGCATCCGCTTCGAATGAAAAGAACGCGCTAATCGCTTTCTCAATCTGAGACGGATTTTCCATGAACTCGCCGAGAGTTTCAAAATAAAGCGAAAGCTTCACGTCATGATGATCGGTCACTTCTTTATAAGAGTTGACGATGTACCGAGCGGCATCATCGTCAAGGTCGCGCTCACGGAATGGCGCTGGATCCCGCTCATCAAACAACTGCCTTGGAGTCTTAAGCTTCAACTCAATTGAAGTTTTTCCGTCCCGAATACGATATCGTCTCACTTTGCGACTCTTAAAAGTCACCATAAATCACACTCCATCTTAGAAACCAGTCTACCACAAAGAGCGACAGATACGAAATCAGTGTGCTGCATAAGTAACTGAATTGACTGAAGAAACTTGCGTCATTTAATCTGCTAAAATTCTCGATATAATTCGCATTTGTCTAAGTCCCAGCTCGGATAATGGCGACTTAAAAATAGATATACGCATTTTAGTGCTGGACCTTGTTCACGGCGGCTGGTGATACACAACGCAGAACCAAATTTAACGGCACGATAGGCCCTGGTAGGCACAGCGGGCTCGCCAGGGCTCTACACAAATTAAAGCCGCTTTTCAGTGCTTGTAAGATTGAAGGCGAGTACAGCACCCCCTAGCAGGCCAACTGAAACGAAGATTCCATACACGTAGAACGAAGCGGGACCAAAGATCGATGACTTATCCGCGCCGAAAAGCGCTCCACCTAAAAGGCTTCCCAGAATCCCAACGAAGACACAAAGCACCTCCGGCATACCATTAAGATGGCGTGCCACGAAACCGGTCAGTAGACCCAGAGCGGCCCCAATGATCATCAATATTACCCAATCCATAATTACCTCCCTATTTTCCTGAAAAATAAATCTATAATCCAAAACGATTTGATCGCTCCAGAGCCGAAGCGAACTGCCTCCGAAAGTATCGACCGAAGAACCGAGGCTCCGCCATGAGACTCAAAGAATGTAACCTGCCGTCTGTGCATGAAACATGTCGCGGATAGTAAGTAAAATTGCCACTTTGTACGCAAAAGTCTGTCGGGATGTGCTGAATTCTCGATGGTCTGCAATACATTTGGAGACTGGCGCTTTTCAGCGTAGGTCGAATTAGCAAAAACTCAGTCTCCAACCGCGTAGCGTGCACGAGGTCAGCAGACTTTGAATGGCGCGTGGAACGTTACCAAAACTGCAGCAATTAAAGCTGAATTCCACAAGATCTCCACCTTCACTTAACTTAAATTAAAGTTGGAGGATTTACCTATGACACAGTTTCTAAAACTTTCATTTGGCTTTTTTATTTTTTGCGTTGTTCTTGTTGGCTTCATTTGGATGTTTGCTCCAAGATCTTTGCAACCCGTGGTGAATCGCACGTCGGCTGCGAACGCGACCAATCTTCACTCCGCAGTGTCTGCATCGCACGAAGAACATCGATCTGACAAACCGGCGCAGGATGATCAACACAATGGGCATTGAGGCCCGTATCCGATAGTCATGCTCGGTCGACCCTTGCTGCGCAGTCTTCTCGGTCTGCATCAATAGGTTTTAACCAAAAAAAACCACCCGGAGTCGGGTGGTTTTTTGCACTCACTCAGCTTAGCCGAGTGGATGAGGAGCCAATTCTACGCGGGGAGCTTTCGCCGATTCGTCGACCACGAAGCGGTAGCCTGAACCGTGGACGGATTCGATGTAATTTGCTTTTGAACCGAGCTTTTTGCGCAACTTGCTGATGTGAGTGTCGACGCTACGACTGTAGACGTGAATGCTTTCGCCCCAGACCGAGTTGAGAATCTCATCCCGCGAATAAACTTTATTGAGCTCTTTGCACAGAAACAGAAGAAGCTTGAATTCGATTGGCGTCAAATCGATGTCGGTATTTTGACCAGCTTCATATACCTGAACTTTTTGAGTGCTCTTGTTGATCTCGATATCGCCAAGTTTAAGGATGTCGGATTCCATACGTTCGCGGTCACGTTTTCGCAGACGCGAGTCGACCCGTGCTTTGAGCTCGAGTCCGTCAAATGGCTTGGAGATAAAATCGTCGGCTCCGACTGAAAAACCTAAAACTTTGTCCGACACAGAATTCTTCGCCGTCAAGAAAATGACCGGAACATTTTTCAGCTGATCATCGGTTTGAAGGATCGAGCAGAGACGGTAGCCGTCTCCATCTGGAAGCATCACATCCAGGAGGATGAGATCGAAACTCTTTTTTTGCAATGTACGAGACGCTTCGCCTAACGACTTAGCCCACTCCAGGTGGACAGAACTTCCCAAAGCTCGTTTCACTAAATTAAAAGCATCAGATGAATCTTCGACGAGTAAAACGTTATGCACAGGCTACCTCTCCTTATTTTCAACGAGCAAAAAAACTCGTAGAACTTTTCGCGGTCGCACCGCGAACCATTCGCAAGATTTGGCGCAGTCTTTCGCTTCAATCGAAACAAATCACCAAATCGCTTCTTCCGTTGCAAGGAACACTCTCGTAAATACGAAATTGAAACCTTGAATGCGAGCCGTCGACTTTCATTACCGTTTGTTCTCTGGTAGGAGTTGCTCTTGTTTTTTGAACTGACTCAACTTGAGTCAGGCCTCAACCAGGCGTCATCTTCTGTTCAGGTAAACTTGAGATAAATAAATATAAGTAAACTATGTGTTCAAGTAAACGTCCTCCACCAGCTCTGTGAGAAGTCGGGGACTCGCTAAAGGTGAACACCTGGCTCGTATAGAAAGCTACCAGAGCGTAGATAGGGAAATCAAACCTCATAACAGCTTAAGTTTTATAGAATCTGTGTAAAATTCAACACAGGGCCTTTTTAGGCGTCAATTTTACGTGATTCAGCCTATATCTGAAGATTCAGCGGAACATTCAGGAGGGGTTATGCAACAGGAGGAACTTTTGAAGTCAGGATCTTCGCCTTCGGGGGCAAGTCAGTCGTTAGATCTTATTGCAGATGAAAATTTGGTCGTCCATCCCGATAAGGATTTAGAAGATCTTATTCCTACGTTCGTACAAAATCGACGCAACGAGCTCGAAGAGATTGATGCCGCTCTTGCAAAAGCCGACTTCGAATTCATACGCCGTACCGCACACACTTGGAAAGGGATCTGCCGACCTTACGGTTTTATTTATCTCGAGACCCTGAGCAAGGCGCTCGAAGTGGCAGGAGAAGAAGAGAACCAGGCGAAGACTCAGGGGATCGCCATCGAGATTCGGAGCTACCTCAAGAAAGTCCGTATCATCTACGATGCCTGAGAACCGATGCGATGATTTGGACTTCGTGAAATTTACCGCGTGAGCTGTTTGGGTACAGATCAAGCTACGACCATGGATTTTGCGAAAAATATCTTAGCTCTTACAAGGCCTTGGTCAAGTGACTAGGGCTTTTGTTTTTCGCAATCGTCATAATCACGAGATTGTGCATTGGTCTGGTTCAGTCAGCTGGGGGTTCCGCCGATATAACAGACGCTTAGCAGTGATGCTCAGCGTTCCAAATAGGTGGCAAATGCAAGACAATCGAATGCAGGCAGTTCCAATCGAACAAGTGATGAACAGCGCGCAAGTGCAGATCGATTACTACCTCAGACTCTCAGCAAATAAATATATTTTAGTTGCTAAAGCCGCGACAAATGTTCCAACCGAAACGCTCGCGAAATACAAAGCGAAAAATGTCGATCGACTCTACTGCTTAATCGAAGATTACTTGCGACTTCTGCAAGGCGTAATTGCAGGAGCCTCTGTCGCCGTCCAAGTGAAGTCGGCGAGTAGTCAGGCGAAGATGAGCGTGATCAAGGACGCCATGTCGGCTGTTTACAGCGAGTCATCGTCATTAGGTTTTAACGAGCAAACTTACTCGCACGCCAAACTCGTGAATCACGCAACCCTTACGTTCATCAGCTCCGAGCCTAAATTCCAAGAGCTCATCTCAAAGATGGCGGGTGTTCGCGATAACAACGGCAACGGAGTGAAGCACGCGATGATGGTCAGTATGATTGCGACGATGATCGGAATTGCGCACGATTGGACAAAACCAGCGACACTTGAGAAATTGGCACTTGGCGGTTTTTTGCACGACATTGGAAAAACTAAACTCCCACTTGAAGTCGTGATGCGTCCAAGAGATCAAATGTCACGAGACGACAAAGTTATTTACGAGAGTCACGCCGAGGTTGGACACCAGATTTTGAGCTCGGTGAAATCAGTGCCCGAAGATGTGGCTTTGATTGTTTTGCAACATCACGAACTCGCCGATGGAACGGGATTCCCACGCGCAACTCGAGATCTTCAGATCAGTCCCCTAGCCCGTGTTGTCGCGGTTGCAAATGCTTTCACTGAAATCGTAGATCGTGAGGGTGATATTGGCCCCGCTACGGCTGAGAAAGCACTCGAATCCTTGGAATTTAAACGCCACATGCACTTTAACAGAGATGCAATGAAAGCGCTTCGTAAACTCATCGTTGGGATGAATGCCAAAGTCGCATAAGGATCGAGTGCTGCGATGAGTGATTACCGTGTTTTTGATTCTTTGCAAGACGTTGTCCTTGTCATCAATGGCGAAGGCAGCGTGTTGTATGGAAATCAGGCCGCATCCACTCTCCTGGGTGTTTCGGTCAAAAGGTTATCTTCTGCAAAATTAGTTTCACAGTTTATGGAGCTCGAGAGCGATGTGCTGGAGGCGGAATCAATTCGACAAATCAGCGACTCCACGCAGATGACCGAGGTCGCATTCAAGATCTCATCTGGTGACAGAGGCTGGGTACAGGTGACCGTCCAGCCCCAACCAAGCTTTTTCTCGATAGAATCCGAGGCTCGCTGGATCGTCTACATGCGCGACGTGAGCCTCGAGAAAACGCTGCATGAAAAATATAAAATCGAACTTGATCAAAAAGAGTCGGTCATCACCGATTTACAAACGGCACAGGCTAAACTCGAAGACTACTCCAAAAATCTCGAAGCAATGGTGGAGAGCCGAACTGCCGAATTAAACAAAACCAATAGTCTCTTGAAAACTATTTTAGATAGTCTTGGTCAAGGGATTTTGGTTTTCAATGAGAATGGGGATTGCCTTCCGGTGTTTTCAAAAATTTGCCAAAAGTTTTTTGGACAAACACCGACTGGGCTCCAGATAGAAAACCTCTTACAACTTCAAGCTGGCGACCTTCAGGCCTTCCATCAGTGGCGCAAAGCAGTCTTTTCGGAGATGTTGGAGTTTGAAGATCTCGTTCCGCTCGCCCCATCAAATTTAAAAAATTTGTCGGATGTGAGTCGTGGAATTGAGCGACATATTTCTCTAGGATATAATGCGATGCGAAGTGAGAGCGGACAGATTCAAGGCGTGGTGATGGTCGCAACCGACCGCACGAGCGAAGTGCAGGCCTTGAAAGAAGCAGCTCACGAACGCGAGACCGTTCGCCGAATTGTGCGCGTAGGTCGCAACCGAGATTCATTTTTGCACTTCGTACGCGATGCAAAGATGCTTCTAGTGCAATTCAAATCTTGGCGGTTGCAACGAAGCTCGCTACACGCTCAGCGCGAAGAAGTCTTACGTCATTTGCACACTTTGAAAGGCGGAGCCGCAAGTTTTGCGTTCGCCGAAATTGCAAAGCAGTCCCATGATTTGGAATCAAAGCTAAAAGATTTACCAATCGAGGATTGGGATCAAGTGGAAGAAATTCTACAAAGTGAGGCGCAGACAATGCGCGCGATTCTCGAAGCCGACATGCAGGGACTTGTGGAGCTTCTCGGGCCAATGGATGAAACGCGACTGGAGATGGTTGAGATTCCGATGCGTGTTTTGAAAAGATGGACTGGCGATTTCTCGCGGGCAAAAAATTTGCCGCAATTGCAAAAACACTTGCGCGATTTTGTGGCTGAATGCCTGGAAAAACCGATTGAACCGTTTGTGCGAGGGTTTGAAGCAGGCTTGCGCGATCTCGCGATAGATCTCGGAAAGAAATTTGATTCGCTTGAAGTCATCGGCGGTGACATTAAGGTGGTAGAGGAGCCACTACGGCCTCTCTTCACCAATCTCGTTCATGCCTTTCGCAATTCGATAGATCACGGATTTGAAACGACAGAAGATCGTGAACGTTTGGGCAAAACTGCAGCTGGTCATATCTCAATTAAGTTCAGTTTAGAAAAAGAATTGCGATCAATGTCGACTGGTGTCCGCCAACGAAATATTCAAAACTTGGCGCACGAGAGGCGTGGCGGGCACTATTTGAAAATCGAAGTTGCTGATGATGGCCGCGGTATCAATTTGACGAAATTGCGCGCAAAACTCATCCAGCTCGGTCTCGAAAAAGAGGCGATGGCGAATGATGATGAAGTTTCTCAAATGATTTTTCGCCCAGAACTTTCGACTTCAGAATCTGTGACCGAGGTCTCGGGACGCGGAATAGGCATGAATGCGATTTTTGCCGAAGTGCAGCAAGTGCATGGGCAGATTTCAGTCGCCTCTCTTCCAGGTGTTGGGATGACCCTAACAATCGTCGTACCGCTCGCCGTGCATCCCGTTTTGGCGGCCCTGGCTGCTTAGAAGCGCCCACGCTGCTGGTAGTTTCACACCTTCATAGCTAAGGGTAAAAATTTCGAACGTCCAAAAGACGAATCTGGCATTTACTTGCTGCTTCGTTTTTTGAGGAGTAAAATCGCAGAAAGTTAGCCCCTTAATTAGGAGTTCAGAATGGCGAATCCGGCCCTCAACGAAAAAACTCTCTCGAAGCTTCAACAGCCTTATGCAGGTTTTGGATCAAGCGTCGACACGCAGACAATGACTGTGTCGGGCACTATCAACAAAGCCGGAATTTTGTTTTTACTTTTGCTTGCGGGTGCCAGCGTTGGTTGGACTGTAAATGGGTCTGGTTTAGGCTCTGTTTTATTTATTGGCGGCGCGATCTCCGCAATCGTTTTAGCACTCGTGGTGATCTTTAAGAAGACGATGGCACCTACGCTTGCCCCAGCCTACGCCGTCTGCGAAGGACTTACTCTCGGCACCATTTCGGCTATATTTTCGGCGCGTTACCCAGGGATTGCCGCGAATGCAGCGAGTCTGACGATCTTGGTTCTTTTCATTATGCTTGGCCTCTACTATTTCCGAATTTTGCAAGCGACGCCGCGATTTATGAAAATCGTATTCGTCAGCACGGCTTCTATCGGTGTGATGTACTTGATTGATGTGGTGGCGGGCCTGATGGGTCATCCACTCCCGATGATTCACGAAGGTGGAACCATTGGGATTCTGTTCTCGTGCGTGGTCGTCGGAATTGCGTCAGCGAATTTGATCGTAGATTTTGCGATGATCGAATCGGCGGCACAGCGTCGGGCACCGAAATACTTCGAATGGTACTCGGCTTTTGCGCTCATGCTCACGATTGTTTGGCTGTATATGGAGATCTTGCGGCTTCTGTCGAAGATTTCGAAACGCTAATTTAAACTCGGAATGAGAATCGCGCCATCAGGCCGGCCTCAGCCGGGCGACTCATTTGGCTCCGATACAGTTGGCCCCGACTCACCCCTACTCAACCAGTCAGTCAGGCTCAGCCAATATGATTTGTCGTCAGGCTCAGCCAATCGCTGCTCCGTGGGTTTTTTCCCAGATCTTGCGGAGCTTGTCTTTGAGTGTGTCCTCTTCGACTGGTTTGACCATATAATTGCTCACGCCAGCCATTACGGCATCCATCACTTTATTTTTTTCATTTTCGGTTGTGAGCAGCAGGAATGGAAGATTCTTCCACTCGGGGCTGCCACGCACGATCTTTAAAAACTCGAGCCCATCCATATTCGGCATATTCCAATCCGAAATCACGAGATCAAATGGGTTTCCGGTGACTTTCGCCGCAATCATCAACTGATAGGCATCTTTGCCATCCACGGCTTCGACAATCTGACGATAACCGATCCTGCGCAGGTACGCCTTGAGCAAATCCCGAAGGCTCTGCATGTCGTCGACGATCAAAATCCGAGAAGCGGCAGGAAACATTAGACCTTCTCTTTCGGTTTCAGACCTTCTTCTTTCAGCGCGCGGCGGAGAATTTTTCCGACGTTTGTTTTGGGAAGCTCGGTGCGAAATTCTATTTCACGAGGAACTTTATAACTGGTGAGGCTGAGTCGAGCGAAAGTTTTCAACTCTTCTGCCGTAAGGCTAGGATCTTTTTTTACGACAAAAATCTTCACGGTTTCGCCAGAGTGCTCGCTCGGAACTCCGACCGCTGCCACTTCCAAAACCTTTGGATGAGCCGCGATCACCTCTTCGACCTCATTTGGATAAACGTTGAAGCCTGAGACAATGATCATATCTTTTTTGCGATCGACTATTTTGAAAAAGCCGCTTCCATCGTGAGTTGCCATATCCCCCGTGCGCAGCCAACCATCGGGAAGCATGACTTTCGCAGTCTCATCAGGCCGCTGCCAGTAGCCCTTCATCACTTGCGGACCTTTCGCGCAAAGTTCGCCGGACTCACCATCTGTGACTTCGTCACCGGCTTCGTTAACGATTTTGACAAGTGTCGACGGCATTGGAAGACCAATCGTGCCGACGCGGTCCGTGCCGTCGATCGGATTGCAACTCACGACGGGCGAGGTTTCGGTAAGCCCGTAGCCTTCGATGATCTTCGTGCTTGTGAGTTTCAGCCAGCGTTCGGCTACTGATTTTTGCAACGCCATTCCGCCAGCCACACTCACTTTCATCTTTGAAAGATCGAGCGTTTTAAAGAGCGAATGATTCATCATGCTGTTGAAGAGCGTGTTGACGCCGTTCATGATCGTGGGATCGGTCCGCTTGATGTCTTTGATCAACGCCGGCAAATCGCGTGGGTTGGTGATCAGTACATTGTGCGTGCCAAGGCTGGCGAGAGCGAGGGCATTCAACGTTAGTGCAAAAATGTGATAGAGCGGGAGCGCGCAAATCGCGACCTCTTGCCCTTCTAATAGTTTGGGGCGCATCCAAGCCTTCATTTGCAGAGTGTTGGAGATCATGTTGGCATGCGTGAGCATCGCGCCTTTTGAAACTCCCGTTGTCCCACCGGTGTATTGCAAGAACGCGAGATCTTCGTGAGTCATTTGCGGGCGCCGGTATGTGAGCGTTGCGCCTTTCGCTAAAACATCATCAAACGAAATTGCATCGGGCAGAGAAAAATGAGGAACCATTTTTTTGACGTAACGGATGACTGCATTAACTAAGAGATTTTTGGGAAAGCTCATTAGGTCGCCGATTTCAGTGACGATCACGTGCTCAATCTTAGTTTGCGGAAGAATTTTTTCAAGGTGATTGGCGAAATTCGCAACAATCACGATCGCGCGGCAACCAGAATCGTTGAATTGATGAAGCATCTCTCGCTCGGTGTAGAGCGGATTGGTGTTAACGACGACGAGGCCTGCTTTCAGCGCGCCGAAAAGCGCGATCGGATACTGCAAGAGATTCGGCATCTGCAGGGCAATGCGATCGCCTTTTTGCATCTTGAGTTCGGTCTGTAGAAAAGCCGCAAATGCCTCTGCCTTGCGGTTGATTTCGCTAAAGCTCAGCACTTTACCCATATTGGAGTAAGCCGGCTTCGATGTGAAGCGGTTCGCGCTTTCGTCAATGATGTCGAGAATCGAGGAGTATTTTTGTAACTCGGTATCGATCTCGGTGGGGACGGATTTAGGGTAGTTTGCCGTCCATAAAGATGCTGAATAAGCCATTCCGAAACCTCCAGGCACAGGCTAGCACAAACCTGGAGTTCGTCTAGCTCCGACTATGGATTTCGGACGGGGATTGGGCCAATGATTTTAGTCGACCATTTTGGGCGCCAATATAGCGGATAATTTGGCCGCCGAAGTGGTCGACAATTTGGCGGACCTTGGGGTGAGGATCGGTCCGCCTTGAGATTCTATTTTAAAT
>JAYVND010000626.1:0-10597 GCA_043758635.1 Bdellovibrionales bacterium | reverse complement strand
ATAAATGATGGTCGCGATGGTGTCGGAACGAAGCTCGGCGACGGCAAGCTCGTAAAGAGTCGGAGATTTCTTAAGTGCTTTTTCGCCGAGCGCTTGGACTTCACTTAAAGTCAATTCGGAGCGCTCTGCAACGGCAAGTTGTGAGTTATTGCGAGAGCCAATTGTCCGCTCGGGCGACGAATCTAAAGAAGTTTCGCCACGTGACTCGTTGAAGAAGATCAATTTCTCGATACTTTTCGCATTTTTCACAATGTTGCGAAACTTGCGAATGGTCGCTGGGCTTTCGGCAATCAAGATGCGCGGCCCGGAATTTTCTAGAATAAAGGCGATGTCTTCTGAAGTTGAGCTTTGGTAAATCGGAATAGTAATAGCGCCTAAACCAAGAATGGCGAAATCTGTTGCGGCCCATTCGTAACAGGTGTTTGCCAAAATCGCGACGCGGTCGCCTTTACGAACACCAAGCGTCTGGAGACCAGCGGCAATCGTATGAACCATGTCGTTGTAGCCGCCCCAAGTCTCTTCAATCCAACGATTGCTGCGTTTGAACATAACGGCAGTTTTATCTTTGTGTTTTTTTGCGGTGTCTAAAAATTTGTGGCAAACGGTGACTGACATATGGTTCCCCGGTCTTATTAGAGCCGACGATTGGAGAAAAGATCAACGCGGCTCGAATTGAGCTCAGGTGAGCTTGTTTGTTGCGATGTAATCAGTCTGAAGCGCGATTGTCATGGGGATTCTGGAGGATTGCGTTGACAGAATTATCTGGTTATTTCAGGACGAACGCGGGCGGGTCGGGGAATGAGGGTCACAGATTGGACCTTATTGCTACCGACGGTGATCATCCGCTCGTCGCTTGCCCCTGAGGCCTGGTCATACACACGAACTTGCAATGTTTGATTGGCTGGAACTTCGATATTATTTGCAGGGCTGCTAGCCGCGATAAATTTGTTGTTGACGTAGATCTGACCATTTCCGACGACGGTGATGTTCAAGTAACCTTTTTCTTCGCTTTGAAGGGCCACGTTGATGGCTGGGTTGGCGAGGTCCAAGTTGACAGTTTCGTTGTACGGCAAATAATTTGGGAGAGAGAGAGTAATTTTTGCAGTGTGCCCAGCCGCATCGAGACGAACCGTTGCAGGTGTCGTGTCTGGGTAAGGAACGCCGTCGACTAAGATCGTGGCACCAGCAGGTTTTGTCGTGATGGCGATATGATTTTCAGTCGAAGAGTTTTCAGTCGAATTGACGTCAGATGTTTCGCCGACATTGGCTTTGGGCGGAGTCCAGCCAACACGTTGGAGTGCTGTAAAGAATCCCGCTTTGGTTTTTTGAGGATTGTGCAAATAGGTCGCAACGACGCCGATGATCGCACCAATCAAAACGGCGATGAAAATGTTCTGCACCGTGAAGTGATTTTTCTTAGCCACTTGGCGGGAGAAGGAGCGAGTCCCGTAGAAGGTTCCGCCGTAAGGAACGTTCGTTCCAGTGACGGTGCCTTCACGTGGTGGTTGACCATTTTGAGTGGGACCGTCACGGAACTGAGGCGCACGTTGCACGCGAAGTTCACTAGCGCCAAGTTCTACATTGAGCTTTTTCTTTTTTACTTCTGAGTTTTTGACGAGAGCAACGGGTGCCGCCGGAGCGGGGGTTTTCTCTTTAGCTTTTACAGCTTTTTTGCGACCGTGATCATCGTTTCCGAAATCAACGAGGTTGTCACCACTTGTGTTCGTCGAATCAGCCTCGGTCTGTTCCGTGATTGAGCGCGAAGTTTCAGTAACGACTGTTTTTTCGTGCATGGGTGCGGCAGCCAATTGTTTCGGCTGCGGCATCTCGATTTTAGCATACTCGATTTGCTTCTTGCGGCTATCGAGAATCTCGCTCGCAAAAAGAGTTTTAATGAAAATACTGAAGTCATGCGGTGAGAAATCGGGATATTGGCGGTTCAAAAACCGACTGAGTTCACGCTGAAATGCAGCAGAGGTTTGGTAACGAAGACTGCGGTCTTTCGCCAGAGCTTTTCCAACAATGCGTTCGAGCTCTTGTGGGATATTGGGATTGATCTTGCGTAAAGATGGAACTTGGCACTCGCGAATTTTTCGGAGCGTGTTGACTTCGTTATTCGCAATAAACAAACGGTCATTGGCGAGCAGTTCCCATAGCACGATCCCGAGCGAGAAAATATCGGTGCGCAAGTCGACCGGCAAACCTTCGGCTTGCTCCGGACTCATATAACCGAATTTGCCTTTGAGCTCTCCCGCGCGAGTGGTCTCAAGTTGGGTTTCTGCTTTTGCGATACCGAAATCGACGATTTTTACTTCGCCCTCAAAGCTCACCATCACGTTTTGCGGACTCATATCACGATGGATGATATTGAGCGGCTTACCGGTTGTGGCATCTAAACAGCGATGTGCATGATCAAGGCCGCCAGCGATCTCTTTGCAAGTGTAGAGAATCTGCTCGATTGAAAAAGTGACGTTGCCCTTTTTCATTTTGTTGAGGATCTGGCGAAGGTTGCGGCCTTCGACGTAGTCCATTACGATGAAGAACTGATCTTTTACGACGCCAAACTCGTGGATCGAAACAATGTTGCTATGCGCGAGGTTGACCGCGATGCGAGCTTCGGTTTTGAACATGTCGATGAAGTTTGCGTTCTCTGAATACTGGGGAAGAATTCGCTTCATCGCGACAAATTTAGCGATTCCGCCGGCGCCTTCATTCTTCGCCAAATACACTTCCGCCATGCCGCCCATTGCGACTTTCTCGAGAAGAATGTATTTGCCAAAGGTTTCGACGTTTTGGGACACTCAATTTGCCTTTTTCGTTTGAGACCGAGCAGGGTCTGAATATTCTTTTAGTTTTTCGGAGTGTCTCGACCGTTTCTGTAGTCGGGAACTGCGGAAGCCTGGTTTTTTGGTGAGCTTCACCCACGACCTTTGGATAGTTTTTAAGAATGGTGTGATCTGCCTTCGTCGTGAGCTCAAAACTTCATGAGAAAGCTCGACCTTCGGCCGGGCCGGTCAGAGAGGAGGTTTATGTTGTGGATTGGTTTAACTGGTGGAATCGCTTGCGGCAAAACATTGGTCGCGCAAATGTTACGTGCCAGCGGCTGCCCGGTGGTTGATGCAGATGTTATCGCTCGTGAAGTGGTGGCACAAGGCACAGAGGCTCACGCGAAAATCGCGAGTCTATTCGGCGCTGATGCGATTTCGGAAAACGGTGAGCTCGATCGAGCGAAAGTTGGCGCGGCAGTCTTTTGTGATCGCAATAGAATGCACCAGCTGGAGGCGATCATTCACCCTCTCGTCAGGCGCCGTACGGAGATTCTTAAAAATGAACTCGAGAAGAATGGCGCGCCGATTGCTTTTTACGATGTTCCACTCCTATTCGAAAAAAAAATGGAACCGTTCTTCGATAAAATTTTAGTAGTTTCGTGCCGACCCGAGGTCCAACTTGAGCGCCTGATGATGAGAAATCAAATGTCTAAAGTTGACGCCGAAAAGCGCATCGCCTCGCAGCTCTCGCTCTCAGAAAAAGAAGCGGGCGCTGATTTTCTGATCGAGAACAACGGAGATTCGATTGCGCTTGAACTCGCAGTCGGCAAAGCGCTGAAAGCGCTCCTGAATAGGCGCTGAAAGCGCTCATGATCATCCGCTGAAAGCGCGGATGATCATTTGTTGAGCTTGCGAAAGTCACCAAGGCCACATAAGTCCGACCGATAGATCTGCCTGTTGCGATCGAAAGCTCAATGCAAGAGCCGCTTCAGCGCGCCAATGCAGCTCCGTGCTGAACATTTGACTCGTGTATTCGCAGCCGGCGGCGCCCCGCATTTGATATTGCCGCCAGCGAATAAAACTGCCGAGCGGCTCAGCCGGAAGAAGATGCAGCCCTAAACCGATTGAGTTATAGGGGCGAAACCGATCTTGCGAGCCGATAAATCTTCGAGAAAATGAAAGCGTTCCGGTGCTGTCGGAAATAAAAGTGCCATTCCATTCCCACGATTGCAATTTGTGATCTGGATATAAATAGCGAAGCGAGACTGTTTTGTGGAGATGCTTTTCACCGCCGCGCACCTCGGTGTCGTAAAGCATTCCTATTTGGGCGCCAAGTTCGTTATGGAACTTGTAGAAGTAACCGAGGGCAGCTTCGCGCTGATGAAGCGTACGACTTGAATCAATCAGCCTTGGCTCCGTGATATCAATTGTTTCTGTTTTGAGCAGGTCGGCGTGTGAATTGTAATTTTCATTTGTTGGCTGAGTGAAATCTGGAGACGGATCTGTCGGCAATGCCTGTGCACTCGTCGCGGGGATAGCCAAAAATATCTGAAACGCTATCAGGACCAAGGTCGGAAAAATCATTTTCGAGAATTTGCACATGCGGAAATTGTATCCTAGGTCTCACTCACACACTACACTTTGCTTAATTTCAAACAGCATCTGTATGGTAGGGAGTTATATGTCATCTTTGGTTGTAAAGCCGATACTTTTAACGGCTTTTGTTATTCTCGCCGGGCTGGTTGTTGATTCGAATTCTGCACTGGCTGCCAAAGACTGGACAATTCATCAAAACTACACGAGCACTCGCGCCGAAGGAATGGGAAACGCTTTTACGGCGGTGGCCGACGATTATTCGGCACTTTTCTACAATCCCGCAGGCCTTGCACGGTTGCCTAAAGTAAATGTAGATCTCGGCATTCAAGCAGAGATGGATTCGAAAACAATTAAATTTCAGAAAGATATTCAGAAAGTTTCGAAGTCGCAGGACATCAACGAAATTCAGAACTTGCTCGATCAAAACTACGGCAAACATTATTCAATCCGCGCAACGCCTTTGAGTGGATTTGCGGTAGGACCGAAGTGGGGCCTTGCGGTCATTCCTGCCGACGTCACTGTTGAAATGGGAATTCATCAACTCGCAGGCGCCTCACTCGATTTGATAGGCTATGAAGATACGACGATTGCTTATGGTCGAGGCTGGAATGTTCGAGGGCTCGAAAATTCTCAACTCTCTTTTGGTCTCACCGGTAAAGCAATCTACCGGGTTTATACCAACAAAACTCTTCTCGCGAGCGATTTGGCAAATAACAGCAACACAATTTTCCGCGCAAGCGACGCCGCCGAGGGATTTACGGGAGATGCTGATGCTGGAATGCTTTGGACTCCGGTTGTTAAACCTACTGGCATTTTGCGTTATTTAAAACCGACGTTTGGTGTGACGATTCACAATATTTTTGACGAAGGCTTTGCGACAAATTTTCATTGGATCAATGCGCATTCGGGACGACCGGCAAAATTGGAGCGACGCTACAGTCTCGGAACAATGTTTGAGCTTCCAGATTTTTGGATTTTCAAAACGCGCATGGCGGCAGATTTGACTGACATGGGTCACGAGAATTTTTCATTCCGCAAAGGCTCCCACGTTGGTTTTGAATTTCTGTGGAAGGTTCGCTCGTGGTGGCAAGGCGGCTGGCGCGTCGGCCTGAACCAGGGTTACTTCACGGCAGGTTTCACCGGCACCGCGGGTGTATTCACCCTCGACATCGCAACTTACGCGGAGGAAACTGGCCCGACGCAGACACCTCTGGCAAGTCGTCGGTATATGGCAAAAGCCTCGTTTGATTTTTAAACGACATAAGTTGTCGGATCGAGTTGTCTAGGATCGAATCTGAGCACAATGCTTAAGCAAAAAAAGAAGGGACCGGTGTGGTCCCTTCTTTTGCGAGCGATCGAATGCGCCGCTTTTCGAGTGCCACTCAATGACCGGACTGTAAGAGTCCTAAAAGTGTAGCGCCTACATCTTGTGAAGTTGAGCCTGAAGCCACTGCGCTGTTGATCTTCGTACAAACATCTTCTGATGAAAAGCTACTGCTCGTCGAGCAAAAGGCGCCGTAGGAATTCGACACCGCAGAGCCGATCGTTGATTCGGCCTGAATGGTACGCGGGTCGTTCGGGCCCCAGCTCGTGATATTGGTCTCGAGCGTTGCCATTGCAGTTTGCAAAGTGCCAGTATTGACGTTTCCGTTTGCATCCGGCAGAAGTGACGTGATCGAAACACCAAGAGCCGTGCTCGTTGCTTTTCCGACAGCAGTTGCGAGCGCTGCGGCACTGGCCAATTGGAAAATAGAGGCAACTCCCGAAGACTGGCAATTGAAAGTTGTCTCGGAGGCGGTGTTACCCGTGAGGGAGTCATCAAAAATAAGATAAGCCATCAGGGCCGTGGTTTTATTTGATGAGCTCGTACTCATTTGTTTATACGCATTAGCCAAACGATCGCCCGTCACACCTTGCGCGATAAAATTCGCGGAGCAGCGGATAAGATAAGCCTCTGCTGAGTGATCATTTGCAACTTTGGCAGCGCAAGCATTTGCTTTCGCCGTCGTATTTGCGGCGTCGAGGCAAGACTGAGCGCTTGCAAGGGTGGCCTGCGATTGATCTTCACAACCAGTGTTGATCATTCCGAGCGAAGAAAGTGCAGCGAGCAAAACGAGTCGCTTCAAAATAAGCGGCCTTAACATGGGGATCCTCCACAACAAACGTGAGCCTTTGGTCCATAAGACTTATCGGCAGTTCCACGACTAGCTGTATGTCTGAAGGCATTCTTCATCGGCCAGATTTGTGCGAGAAAACGAGAGCGCGCTGGCTTTGGACTGAGCAAAAAATCCCCTTCGAAGGTCGAGGGCTCGGAGTTCGCAATCTCAGTGAAACTGACTGACGAATGACTGTATTTCTCGGAGACGTCTCAACTTGGGCCAGCAGCCCGCCGATGAGTTATTCAGCCTATTGATAAATCAAACGGCGTGACCCATGGACGGAGTCAGTGATGCGAAATCGAGTCCTACATAAATTGATAATAGTGAATGCTTTGCTGTTCACTGTTCAGGTTCGGGCTGAACTGCATCCGTTCTACACCGGCGCTCGTCAAATGGGAATGGGCGGAGCCTACACGGGTGTCGTTAACGATGAAACATCGCTACTATTAAATCCAGCAGGTTTAGGAAGAGTTCGAGACACGACGTTTACGTTCGTCGATCCCGAACTGACCGGTTCGGTCAAGGACACCGACATCTTGCCTGCCGGAAAGGCGGCGCAAGCATTCAACGTCTCAGGCATCAAGGACCAACTCGACAGTCATCCCAACAAGCACTTTTATGCCAAGGTCCAACTCTTTCCATCGCTAGTGACGACGAATTTCGGTATCGGGCTTCTCGCCAACGATCAAATCAGCGCATCAGAGAATTCGGCGACCGGAAAATATAGTCTTTTTTATCGAAACGACTACGCTGGCGCGCTTGGATACTGCTTCCGCTTTTTTGGCGGTGTTCTAAAAATTGGAATCGATGCACGACTCGTCAATCGGACCGAAGTCAATACTGTTCAAGATACGTCTTCAACAAATACCTCGCTCTCGAGTCTTGCCCGTAGTGGTCTCGGACTTGGTTCAGATGTCGGGATGGTTCTGACGGCGCCGGTCCAACTCTTGCCAGCACTTTCGGTGGTTGTTCGGGATATCGGAACGACTGACTACGGTCTGAGCAAGGGATTTATGATGTCGACTTCGCAGCGCCCGCATTCAACAGCTCAGACCGTTGATTCAAGTCTTTCGATTTCGCCCATCGGCTCTCGCCGAACTCGCAGTACAATCACCGTCGAAATGCAGGATGTGACAAATACATCGGGTCAGAAAGATATGATTCGTCTTTTCCACATGGGTGGTGAGATCAACTTTACCGATTTTTTGTTTCTGCGAGCTGGCTTTAACGAAGGCTATTGGACGGCAGGCTTGGAATTTGCGACGGAGCAATTTCAGCTTCAGGCGGCTTCGTACGGCGAAGAGGTCGGAGACTATCCGACAAAATCTGAAGATCGTCGGTGGATTCTTAAAGGTGCGTTCCGTTTTTAAAAAGGAGTTGTCGCAATGAAAGATAAATTGCGAATAGGAAGTCAAAAATTGAGATGTTTTGCAGGGGCATTTTGGCTTCTGCTGCTGACAGCGGGGCTCTCATTCTCGATTCTCGGCTGCCAAAATGTTCTCTTAGACATCGCGAATAAAACCAGCGATGACGCCCTCTATTACAAAGCTCAACAGCAAATCAATTCGACAGATTATGACGGGGCGGTCACGACAATCCAGTCCATGTCGAATGGGGGGCGGGCCAGCCGCCCGACGTTGGATCTTTTGGCATCAGCTTATGCTGGAAGTTGCGGGCTCAACCTGCTTGGTTTGACTTCGTCGCTTTCGAGCTTAGGTACAAGTACGCTCTTTCAATCGTTACTCACAGAGTATCGCTCTGGAGTCGCGGCTCAAGTCGCAAAATGTGTCAGCGCCGAAACAGTATTAAGCGCGATAAGCACCCGAACATCCGACGAAGAATTGCTTTTATCGTTCACAGAGCTTGTTAAAATTGGTCGTCAACTTTCGATCGATGCAGACACAGATGCCGACGGATTTGCCGACGCTTCGTTTGCGGCGTGCTCAGTGAGTGACGCCGATGCGACGGTCATCGGAACGGGGCTGACAAAGTTTTTATCCGCACTTGCGGCTTCACATCTCTCGATTGCGTCGAGTCTTACGACTAGTATTGGAGCGATGTGCACCACGATCGACACTGAGCTCGCGCAACTTTCGCCAGGCTACTCAGGTTTCTGCGCGAAAACGTCATTCAGTTCCACCGAGCTAAAGGCCATCAAAACATTGATTAGCAGTAGTGAGGTGGGTCTCAAAAGTTGTCATTCTGGCTCAGGTGATTTTGCGAGTTGCGTATGCCCTTAAGACTCGCGCCTCGCGCTTACTTTATGATAGGTGCTGCAGCATTTTTCTTCTTATTTGGGAGAACAGCGGGAGCAGTTATTTTGAGTGAAGGGTGGAGTTCAGCTCGTGCGCTCGGTATGGGCAACGCTTACAGCTCACTTGTTTCAGATTCGGATGCGCTGTTTTACAACCCAGCCGCGTTGAAACGAATCAAGGGTTTTAACTGGACAGTTTTTGATCCACGCGGTGGCATCAATGGAACCGATACCGTCAAACGACTCGCAGATGTTGCATCCAGCTCAGGCAAGAACCAGAGCATTTCAGACGAGATCAGTGGATTCTATGGGCACCCGGTGTTCGCCGAAGCGGGAATGAAAACGGCTTTTACGATTCCTGGATTTGGCTTGGCAGCTTATGGGAATTCAAATTTAGGAATGACACTCAACAATCCGGCGTACCCTGATTTGAATCTTGATTATTTTGTCGACTACGGCGCAGCAGTTGGCGGATCTCTTGATCTCGTGCCGGATGTGGTGCAGTTGGGTGCAGTGATTCGCCGATTCAACCGCACGGGGACAACTGAAACTTTGTCGGCGGCGCAACTCGCAACGATGAACACTTCGGATCTGCAGAAAGAATTGCAGCGGCGTGGAACAGCCTACGCTCTCGATATGGGAATGCTATTTACTTCGCCGGCTCCAACGCGCCCCACTTTTTCATTGGTATGGAAAGACATGGGCAACACATCGTTTACCCATGACTCAGGAATTGGCGCCCCACCAGCAATTCCCTCGAATCTAACTGCCGGATTTAGTTTGGAACTGAAAGGGATTTTATTCACCGTGTGTCCATCGATCGATTACGATTATATCAATCGCACGGATATCGTGGCACTCAACAAGTTGCATGTCGGCGTGGAACTTGATCTCCCGTTGATTGACATTCGTGCCGGGCTGAACCAAGGTTACTACACGGCGGGAGTCGGTGTAGATCTAGGTCTTTTGCATGTTGATGCCGCCACTTATGGCGTCGAGCTCGGAAATTATCCTGGCCAACATCAAGATCGTCGTTACGTTGCCCAGGTCACATTCGAAATCGGATTCGACCCGAGTCGTTTCGGATTTGGTGGCGGTGGTGGGAGCTCGGATTCGAGCGATGGCACGAGTCGTCGACGACTCAAGCAGAGACGTTGATCCCATCCGGATTATCCCCGCCGCCGAGGGGATAACGTGTTCATTCTGCAAGCCATATCAAGCCCGCGGGATCAAAAATATTTTCTCAACTCGTTTGACCCCACCGATTGCACGTGGGTAGTTTCGGATTTAAAATCCAAGCTCGACCTCAATCGAAGTTTATTGCGCGACCGTGACTTTGTCGAGGGCGATGCCGTTTTGCGCGCGAGCGAACTTTGGAAGATGATTCTCACGCGAGTGCGTCCTGACTTGCAGACGGTGTCTCGAGAATTTGCGCTGACACTGATCGGCCAAAAGCTTTCAGTCTTAGAAAATGTGTCATCTGAGTCATCCGCTTGGGTGAAAACGCCAGGCGCCGCACAAACAGTTTATGATTACATGTCGCAACTCATGCCGATTCTCGCCCACACCGACGGGCACGAGATGATACTCGAGTGGATGAGTGAGAACGGAGCGAGTCAAGTCCGATGGGGGCGCTGGTACGACCTTGCTCAAAGACTCTGGCAAGAATTTTTGAATGACGGCTTCATTGCACCTCCCTGGATTCCGGGCGTGCTCGTAAATGAAATTGATTTGGAAAATGCCTGGAAAAAGCCTTTGACCGTCGATCTTGGCGCCGAACTCACTCACGTCGAAGCAGATCTCCTCGTACAACTCTCGCG
>JAYVND010000625.1:0-3430 GCA_043758635.1 Bdellovibrionales bacterium | reverse complement strand
CCCGACCCGCGGATCTTACTCATATGTTGACGTCGAATACTCCGATCCTCTCCTAGGTAGTTCACGCTCGGCCTCGCAGACGATTCAGTTTTTTAAATCGAACGCGGCGTCCACGGTCTACACACCGCTGACGAGGAGTCATTCGGTCGTTTGGGCTAACTCAGTCCGCTCCGGTTACGTCACGAACCTTAGCGACCGCGCCAGCGCCGGCATTCCGCTGACTGAGCAGTTCTTCATAGGTGGTCGCTCAACCGTTCGTGGTTATGACGGAGGCGAGACGATTCCGAATATTCACGAGTTACTCCCGAACATTGCAAATCCAGAGCTCACAAGCTTCACTCTTACCAACGACAGTTATTTTTATTTGGTGAAAACAGAGCTTCGCTTTCCGCTCTGGAAGGACTCTCCGGCCGGTGATTTGAACGGCGCGATCTTCTACGATGGAGGATCGGTGGTGATCAATCAACCAGGTGTGAATATGGTTCCGGGCTACCGTCACTCATTCGGTATCGGAATTCGACTCGCAACCCCCGTTGGACCGGCAAATCTTGAATACGCATGGAAGCTCGATTGGGCTGAGAACCGAAACCGTTGGTACAATACAGCTAACAGCTACTACCGTGAAAGCCCGGGCGCGTTTCACTTTTCGATCGGAACATTCTAAGACCTATAAAATCCTGATCACAAATCAGATCGGGATTTTTTTTGAGCAATGTGAACTGGCTCTTGTGATCCGAGAAAAAGATTCCGCCTAAACTAGAACAAAAATTTATCCGGGAGCCCCATGCGTGCGGCGATGATCCGCGTGATCTCGGTTGCGGTTTCCTCCAGCGCGCGCTCGGTGACGTTGAACACAGGCCAGCGTTTGTTTTTCTTAAAAAGTTCCAACGCAAACCGAATTTCTTTTTCGATGTAACTCATACTTGCATATTCGCCGCCTGGATCTTGTCCAAACTTTTCGAGCCGGTTGCGACGAATTTTCGAAAGCGAATCCAAATCAATGATCAGTCCAACGATCTTGCGTTGATCAACCTTGAACAATTCCTCTGGCAAAGGTGATTCTTGAACCAGCGGAATATTGGCGACTTTCCAGCCCTTGTGACTCAAAAAAATCGAAAGCGGAGTCTTCGAGGTCCGGCTCACGCCAACTAAGATTATGTCTGCCTGATCCAAATCAGTGAGGCACTTCCCATCGTCGTGTTTCACCGTGTATTCAATTGCTTCAATTCGTTTAAAGTAACGTTCATCCACAGTGCGCAGTAGCCCTGCCTCACCGTCAGCCGCGACCCCAAAATAACCATCGAGCGAAACCAATAGAGGGCCGAGCAAATCGACAGCCGGAATTCCTTTTCCACTCGCAAGCTCTTTAATTTTTCCGCGCATCATCGGGCTCACGACCGTATGAATGATCATGCCTTTGGCCTCGAACGCGTCGTTGATCAGACTCTCAACTTGGGCTTCCGTTCGAACATTTTTGCAGCGGATGATGTTGATATCCATCTGATCGTATTGAACGAGTGCAGCTCGGGTCATCGTCGCGGCCGTTTCACCGGTGCCATCAGAAATAATATAGACCGTCGCGCGCTTGCGCATTTCGTTTGCGGCCGTCTCCTCACTCATGATCAACACCCGTCGCACCTGCGGAGCTAGAGCCCTCACAAAATGGCACCTCTGAGGAATCATTAGCGGCGACAGCACCCGAATGCCGATTCAACTCGCGGTCCAAACTGAGACCAGTCTGGAAACTGGACGTAAGGTTCGGTAAAAAGCTCGGTGCAGCACCTGCAGCAATGCCACCTTCGTGAACTAACTCTCGGCTAAACCTGCCGCGTTTCTTGATCCGCGGTTCGAGCGCCAACATAATTACGTCTCGGGTTCGCTCCAGAAAACCAACCTGCCACGGATGCGGGCGGCCACAAAAAAGAACAACCGTCCAACCAGTTACGGGAGTCATAATGAATGCCGACGTCGTCCGAAGACTCACCATTTGATCTAGGTGAACAAGTTGTAGAAATGGACGTGGCCGAGCGCGCATCATCGCGCCTGGCTCGATAAGAGGAATGGCAACCCTCAACAATTCACCTGTTGATTGCGGCGAAACAAATATTCGACCCGCGACGAACATTTCGCGCAAACGCGTCCCCGTTTCAGGCGCCGTCTGCAAAAGCAAACCCGCTTCGAAATAATTTGTAAGTGAATCGAATAGCGCAGCCACCGAGGCCTCCACCCGTCTAGGCGTCGACCCTCGAGAGGCCGAAGGATTTGCAATGTCTTCGATTGTATCTAGAACTTCGAAAGGCTCGGGTATCGATAGTTCGTCTTTTTTCGTAAGACTGCGCTCGCCCTCGAGCACGTCGCCCAAAAAATCTTGAAAGTTGCGATAACGATCCGTGAAACGACGAATTTTGCGTAAACTAAATATATTGAGATCCATCACGCGCCCATCCTTGGCTTTCGATGTTGGTGTCAGGCAAGCGGCGCTTGCACGATTTCGATCGGGACATCATGAGCAAAGGTGCTGTCTTCGCCTTCCGCGAACCACCGATCTTCTATTTGATCTGATTTCATTCCGTCAGGGAGAAAGAGTCGCACCGACGGCCGCTTGAGTTGAGACCAAAGAAGAATACATCGCTGAACCCAAGCCTGCGCCTCATTAGAAGTGGGCGCTCTCGCATCCTTTAATTTTGAGTTGAAAGACTGCGCTCCGCCCATTGCGCTCAGGCCGTTATTCAACGGGATCATCACCGTTTTTTCGTTGGGTAGTAAGTTACGACTCGCGACGAGCAGTGGAGCTTTTTCCGTCACACGAGGTGTCTGAATCTCAAAGTTCCAGAGGTTTGCGATGTCATTGAGCTCTATAGAAACTGGTTGAGCTTTTCGAACCTGCGCGCCGGCCAGTTGAAAATTCAAATACCAATCAATCTTTCGACTCCAGCGCGAAGATTCAAGGTCGGGCAAAAACCAGAGTTCACTGCCGGTGGAGAATGCTTTCAATTCATCGAGATTTCGAATAGTCATCTGCACTCCCCCACCAATTTTGACGCTGTCCGGAGCATTGTCTGATTTCGAAGCCGCTCAGATTCACTTCGTGGCAACACGGAGACGCTGGTTCAGTGAATTGTCCATGCCCTGTCCATGTCTTGTCCATGCATAGTATCGGCCGTTAGGCGCCCATCTCAAGTCTGGGGGATGTCAGTTGCGTTTGTCAAAAGACATCAAGAAATTGCGCGTCCACATTGATCAAGAATTCCATTCACAAATGCGCCCGACTCCGTGCTTCCGTATTTCTTCGCAAGCTCCACTGCTTCATTGATGGCAACGCTCGGAGGAATGGGCGGTTCCATCATTTTCATCTCGAAAACCGCCACACGCATGATTGAGAGATCAACAATCCCCATACGGGTCGTTTTCCAATGAGCGCTATTTTTTT
>JAYVND010000624.1:0-3434 GCA_043758635.1 Bdellovibrionales bacterium | reverse complement strand
TGAAGGACCGTCATTTGCTCTCGGCTATTGTTTACCACCGAGGTCAACCTTATGCAATTCTGCCTGTGGTGCTTGAACTCATTTCTACATAACTGAATAATTCGCGTATCAATTCAAACCAAACTTCGCTTGAGCCCTCCACACCGCTTTGAAGCATCGCTTCCCGCCACTAACCTGCCCTTATTTATCAAGATCCAGCCGACAGCTGATCCACTTTTAAGCTGACTTGGCGTTTAGATTTTGGGAACGTAAGGATCAAAATAACTTTACCCAAACATAACGATCTTGGATTCAAAAAGGTCACGAAGGCAAAATGATCAGATCTTTTCATAAGTGGGTGATACGCATCAGCAACCGAGGCCGTGCAGAGAAGGTGCAAATTCTCGTCGCATTCGCGGTGATCACGGGTTGCGCAGCTCAGCCGACAGCAATGGATGCAGCCCTCGTTGCACCTGCGCAAACTGTCCAAGCCGCTCTAGATTCGCCCATTGCTAAAGCAGAAGTTGATGCTGCAATCCGTGAAGCAACATTGCGGCTAGTTGCGATGCTTCAACCGAGTGGTCGTTTTGTTTACCGAGTTGATATGGCGAAACGATGGTTTCCGAAAGCAAGTTACAACGTGATTCGTCACGCGGGTGCAATCTATGCCCTCGGTATGGCCGAGCGCCAAGTTCCAGGTCAAGAGCTGCGAGACGCAATTTTAAGCGCCACTCGTTACTTTGTAGCTCATTTCACCAATCGCATCACTTTCAAAAATAACATCTATACAGTCGTGGTGAACGCCGCCGGCGACGATGACGAGAACCGCGACGATGAATTAAAATCCAGGACCAAGTCCGCTCGTGAATCGCAGACCGCGCTTGGTGGCGCAGGACTTGGGATTGTGGCCATGTTAACGGCTGAGCGTCTCGCACCTGGCACGACCTCCCCCTCGACCATCGAAGAAATGGCCAGGTTCATTTTATACCTACAGAAAGCTGACGGCACTTTTATCTCAAAATATGATTTGGCCCGGATGACGCCTATTTTTACTTTTGATTCCTTATACTATCCAGGCGAAGCAATTCTTGCGCTCACGATGATGTATGAGTGGGACCACAATTCCAAATGGTTGATTGCTGCAGAGCGAGGGATGGCAGCGCTTATTCGAGCACGCACCACAGTACAGGAAACCCCACCAGATAACTGGGCTCTTATCGCGACAGAGAGGCTCCTGGTTTTAGAACACCACTTAACGTTGGTAAACCGCCTGGAATTAGTTCGGCACGTGAATCTAATTGTTCAGTCCGACCTAAAAGGGCAGATTTTAGCCCCACCGACGCATCCTGCTCTGGGCTGCTTCGATGGCGAAGGACGCACAGCGCCGACCGCGGTTAGAATGGAAGGAATCCAAGCAGTTTCGCCATATTTAAAAGATTCGTTACACCTCTCATACGACGAGGTAAGAAACCAGACGATACTAGGTGTTCGCTGTCTCCTCAGATCACAGGTAAAAAGCGGCGAATTTAAAGGGGCGATTCCTCAAAATATAGTACCAACGGCGAAGCATGCGGCCGTTGTAAGAATTGATTACATTCAGCACGCGCTCAGTGCAATGATTCGATATCGCGAGTTAAATTTTTGAATTCGAGACGTGTCCGAGGAGCGCTTGGCTTTTCCCCGGTTTCGATCCATTTGCTTAAGCCGCTGCGAGGTACTGCAATTCTCGAATTCGCAACCGCGTGTATTCTCGATGGTAGTCAACAAACCAGCGGTCAACGACACCTTCTCCGAGTTCGTCCCAAACAAATGAGACGATGAGCTGGAGTTCATTGCGCGTGATCATCTCCTGTTTTAACTGTGACTTCGTTCCCAATACAGGCGTTGGTGCATGCCCAAAATAATGGCCGAAATATTTTTGGCTGAAGGCAATATAATCCGGCGTGTAAAGAATAAACGTGTGCCACATCTCATCGATCAACAACATCGGATCAATGACTGAGAGCTTCGCAGGAATTGTGCGCTTTAAAACTTTTCCAGCACGCTGTTGCGCAGTTAAGTAATGATGGCGCTTGCAGAGATAGAAAAACATAAGCATATCTTTGAACACCCGATTGCCAATCGACTTTTCGACGCCCATATTCTTGCAAAACTTAGCGACAATCTCTGGATTTTTATAGTTGAGGAGCCGTTTGAGCATATGCCGGTTGATTGGTTTTACCACGGTCAGGGTTGAGACAGATTTTTTCGAATCGTGTCGAATCGATTTTGCTGGTTTACTTTTCATTCTCGCCTCCTTGCGATATTAGTTTTGTCAAAATTGAACGGCTTTTGAGAACATGCTCAAAGCTTCAATGCTACTATCTGGGTGTAGTGCCAACGCTTTGGTCCTTGCAGTGGGGTCGGGCCAACTTGGTCGAGCTCTTTCGAATGTAGAACTTTAAAATCTTTGAAGAGTTCTGCCAACTCCCGCTCACTAAAGCCAAGTGCCTTGCTATCATTCACCCACGAGTCGTTGAGTCCGAAAAAAGTTCCTGCGAAAATACCGCCCTGTGAGACTGCGTCGATGAGCAATCGCCAAACGCGGTCAAACTGCTCCGGTTTACATAGTTGGAGCGTGTGAAATGCCCAAGCGAAGTCGACTTTGGGGAGAGCGACTAAATCTTCGAGTGTGGATACCTGAGTCGAAAGTCCGGCCGCAAATCCATTTCCCACGCGGACCTTGGTGGTCTCAATCGCAATTGGTTCTTTATCGACGGCGAGTACATTCCAGCCCATTTGTAGTAGGTCCAAAGTCTCAATGCCCGAACCGCAACCAATATCAAGTGCCATTTTACTCGCACTGCCATCGATCGCCATTCTACTGCCAGCACCATTCATCGCCTCATCTGCAAACTTCAGCGCAAATTTATAAAATGGGCGCGGAGAACGATCGTACGTTTTAGCGTAGTATCGTTGCCAAAAATCACTGGAGCTTTCTTTTTGAATCATCATCTCTACCCAAAGGAAAGACCGTGGTTGGTACCACGGCCGCAGCTTTTTTGAAGCCACTTCAGCAATTTTCGCGAAATAGAAAATTAGCCGTTGGCGCTCCCGCACTTACCCGCATTGCAGGCATTTGGACATCCGTGCATCGAGCACTCGTTGGCCTCTTCCGTCGTGCCTTCATCGTCATCGTCGTCGTCATCATCGTCATCGTCGTCGCCACCTTTGAAACGCTTGGCAATATCTCCCACGACACGCTTTAGCTTTGCTGTTTTCTTAGCGCTTTTCTTCGCCGCCGAAACGCTCTTTTTCTTCATCATGCAGATTATCTCCTCAGCAATAAGTCTCTTTGTAAGACGTCCCGTAAGACGTTACGGCATTTTGAGACTAAAACTTAAGTCTCGAAACAACCGCAAATGCTTTAGCTCAACCTAAGGCCAATTCTTCAACAACTTCAGCAAGTTGGCTCG
>JAYVND010000623.1:0-3434 GCA_043758635.1 Bdellovibrionales bacterium | reverse complement strand
TGAAACCAAGAACGACGCCTAGGGGGGTTCGAATTTCGTGGCTCATGTTAGCGAGAAACGCTGTCTTCGTGAGATCTGCGTCTCGAGCTCGCTCCTCTGCACGTGACAGATCCACGATGGTGATCTGCAATTGCTCTTTGAGGCTCTTAAGGCTCCTGCGATCGCGCAGCACTCGTTGCATATGCCATCTCATAGCTCCCGCGACTAAACTAATCACCAAGATGCCGACTGACATACACGTTGCCACCAATGAATCAGAAGCCCAATTCAATGGAAGAAAAATATTATGATGCAGAGGTGGCGAGATCGAAATCATCTCACTCAGAGTAATGAGCGATCGCCTTAACTACTTGTGCATTGCATGGCAATTGTGAGGAAGGTTATGGAGTTTCGGACGCAATTCAGGACCAGTCGATTTTTTAGCAAACGAACTTCGTTTTGTCACCCAAAGGAATCGAGCTGCCTTTCGCGATTCGGCTATCGGGCTTTCAGAGTGCGCGCAAATTCGCACACGGGTGACTGACAATTCACGGCAGTTTTAACCCCAAAGTGTCATTCTAAGGCACGTCTGCGAGCCGGCAGGTTTCTAACAATTTTCAATTATGAAATGCTTTCAGTGCTTTAGTAAATTTGCGCCCACTCGAGATTTGATGGCACTCCCATTGCTCTCTATGACGGCACTATGAAAACAAAAACAGCTCTCTTAAAAATATTGTTCGTCCTTCCACTGGCCTTCATGTTCGCAGCGTGCGGTAAGAGTGGTGGAAGCAGCTCAACGGCTGTTTCTGGCTATTACACTTACGGCCAGAGCTGTTATGTCTCGGGGACCGTGACTTCAACCACTCTCGAAAACTGCCGAACCGGCACGGTGTATCGTTGGCTCAATAACATCTGCTACGATCAGTCGAATAACAATGTCGGCGTTCAATACTGCACGAACAATGCAACACTCTCGGGCAACGGATGCGGAAATGGCTCGGGATACGGCGGTGGATACGGTAACGGTGTTGGATATGGCAACGGCTCAGGGTATGGCGCTGGATGCGGCAATGCTGCTGGATATGGAAATGGCGCTGGATATGGAAATGGGTACATCCCGGGATCTGGAATAAATCCAAATGGCGGCGGCTATAATAACGGGAACGCCGGCGGATATTCGGGCGGAGTTTACGGAAGTATCTCTTTCGGTGTCGGCAGCTACGGTTCACCAACTTGCGTGGGTCCAGTTTACATCCAAGGGTATGGCCAAGTTTACTGCGGCCAGCAAAATAACTTCTGTATCGGATATACCGGTCAAACAAACTATGGTTACGTTCGTTGCCAGTAAAAAACGTGTGAGATCGAGCGTCACACGCGTTCATTGCTCATCGCAGACGTTTTCATAGTCGAAGTTCTGCTCGAGTTTCGGGCTCGACGCGACGCTTGTTCTCATTATTTTAACTCAAGAGCGTTAAGATCGCACGATCTTACCAATTCGAAAGAAGCACTCACCTCAGTGAGTGCTTCTTTCGTTTTAGAATTGAATGAGAATAATTCTTCAAATAGAACGCATAATCTGGTCAAGCACGCTTGCTCACTGCCCATTAGACTTTAGGTGAAAGTGAGGTTCACATGGAAATACCAAGCGAAATTCCGGTTTCAACATCTATGGCGCATCGGCTTCTCACGACGGGACCCAACGAAAGTCTACAGAGCGCCTACCAGCGCATGGATCGCCGAGGAGTGCACCACCTTCCGGTGATCGATGATGAAGGGAAGCTTGTCGGACTATTGAGCCACCGCCCACCTTGCGAAACATCAGAAGAAGTTTTTAGAAAGCCAGCTGCGCGAGTGGCTGGCGCGTTCGCATCTCAGCATAGAGGCGCACTCGAAACAGTGTTCGAAAGCTCATTCGAAAATCTTGACGAATCAGTTTTGGCTGCGTCGATCGTGACTCAAACTGTTGGTCAGGCAATGGTCCCACATCCCACCGTAATTTCGCCCTCGACAGAAATTCGCGATGCTGCGAAACTCATGATTGATAGCAAGGTCTCGGCCCTTGTGGTCGTTGATCGGCGTGAGGTCGTTGGTCTAATCACGCACGAAGACATGCTGAGAGTATTGGTCGACTTACTCGATGGGAATCTCGGAGATCTTAGACAAATTGAAGCTGCAGTTTACACCTCCCCGATCGGCGACGTCGTGAATGCATTAAACAACTTTGGACTTTGAGTTAAGGAACATTTAGGTAACTGCCCCACCAGCAAGCGGCCGTCATCTTAACCAGCAGATCGAAATTTGAACTCGTGCTGCAAAAATTAAGTGACGGCGGCTTCAGTTCGTTGAATTTTAAATTTATTAAACACGATCTTTTGCCTGCCTTACCTTCTTTCGATGAGCAACGTGTCACTTTTGCTCAATGCCGAATTGAGCTTGGTGCCTCATTCATTTGTCGATAAAATTCTTTTGTGAATACCAAACTAAAAACCGATCAAAATGCCAATCGTGAACTAGCGCTGAATACTTCATCCACTTCATTCCCGAAAATTTTCGACAGCAAATTCCCCCTCGATAATCGTTCAGATAGTTGGTGGACGGGCCCTCGCCCGCTTTTCGGCGAATGCCCAGGCGTCAGTCGACTTGGCAAAATCCATTCACTGCCGCAACTCAAACTCGACTCCTGCACTCGCAAAGAAATGCTCGAATATTTTCAGAATTCGTGGGCTATCACCGAGGTGCTATTTTCCGCACTCAACGAAGCTGAAGCATTTGTACGTGCACCATCGCACCAGTTGCGACATCCGCTTATCTTTTATTACGGCCACCCCGCTGTCCTCTACGTCAATAAGCTTCGCGTGGCTGGCCTGTTGACGGTGCCGGTGGATTCTTATTTTGAGCAAGTTTTTGAAACCGGCGTGGACGAGATGTCTTGGGATGATATGTCCAAGAATGATATGATCTGGCCATCAATATCGACGGTCACTGATTATCGCCGTCATGTTTACAAACTTGTTGTTGAATTGATCGAGAAGCATCCCGCTTTTGCGGCCGACAAACTGCCTTTCCTACCGGACACCCCTGCATGGGCGATGGCCATGGCTTTCGAGCATGAGCGTATTCACATCGAGACGACAACCGTCCTCATGCGCGAGCTTCCGGTTGAAACTCTCACGCGCCCACCGGCATGGCCGGAAAACGGTTTTAGCGCAGACGCGAAACAGAAGGCGACAGCGGCAACTGAAGTGCCTTCGAATGCTGGTTTAGACTCCGATCGAGGACCCGGCGCTGGCTCTGGCGCTGGCTCGGCTTCTGATTCCGTTTTAGCTGCCATTTCTTTGTCCACTTCCGGCGCACTTCAAGGATTCAAGCCGGTTGCAGAAGGCGTTGTTCACGTTGGAAAACAAAAACAGTTTGCTAGCTTTGGTTGGGACAATGAATACGGCTCGAAGTCGGCG
>JAYVND010000622.1:0-3435 GCA_043758635.1 Bdellovibrionales bacterium | reverse complement strand
TTCCGGAAAGGCTGACGGATCACTTCGCTATCTATGCGGTTTATCACAACAGTTGCCTAATTTGAGCTCCGGACATACGGAGCGAGGTGGGGCAGTTCTCGAGCGTCCTTCTTCATTGCAAGGCGAGACAGGTCCAATATGCCGAATTCCCTCGGCGCGCGAGCGGCACCGATCTTTTGGATCAAATCATAATTGGGCCAGAAGTCGAGTGAATCGCGAGCTACCGCAAACGTTTTCTCAAAAGCTTGGTAATCGCTTTTGTTTTTTATGGCCAGAGCTTGCTTGATAAAGACTGGAAGATCTCGTTCATTCACGCGGAAAAATTGATTCACGTATCCCCCCATGATCCCGGGCTCGATAGTGAGAGTGTCCTGCTCGGGAAGAAGGCGATCGTCTTCGGCGAACATCCACGAGACATTCTGGTGCTCGCGGTTGTGGAGGATCGAGTAAAGCAACGGAAGCTTATCTTTGAGGACAACCTTATTATGCGTCTGAGCCGTCTCAATTGATTCGGCTTGGGAGAGAGCCGGCGAACCAGCAATCACAAGAAGTGAGTTCTCTGGGAAAAACCGCGCAAACGGCGTGGCATCGACGGCCGAGACTGAAGCGATCTTTGCAATTTCATTTTCGACCACGTTGTCTTTTGGATACAACGACGCAATTTTTTTCCAGTTGATCTCATCAGTAGGCCCGCGCGTTTTTTCGTTCAAGCGTTTCCAAAGTAGTTGTTTGATCAACTGCAAATGGAACGAGCCTTCGGTTTTTTCATCACCAAAAGCGACCGATGTTGGAGTTTGATTGATGTCGAATTCGTGCAGGAGTTTTAACTTTTTATTGGTGAGCGCACCTTCGTACCAAGATTTCTTGAGCGACAATCGGTAGTCTGCTGGCAGGTAAGCTAAATAATTATCCTCAGCTCCCATGCGCAGAAAATCCATGTCAAGGCGAGTGAGAGATTGATGTTTCACATTTCCAAAAACGTCGTAATTCACCACCAAGTTGTAGACGATTCTTTCAAAAATCGAGTAATCGAGCACGAACACAGTTTTTGGTAAATCACCGCGGGCACCAAACTCCACCGCGGCGTTGTCGTCGTGCCGAAGTACCGTCAACAGCGCATTCGGATTAACGCCGTCGCCGTCCCAAATTCCATCTAAACCATACCCGTTTGGATCGTGTTGTTTGAGTGTTTGAATTTTAAGGTCTAGATCTTTGTTGTGCCACTCCGCGAGTCGTTTGTAATCTTTGAAAGCCTCTAGCAGGTGATCATCATCGAACTGCCCCGGCAGATTCATGAGTGGAGTTGCGGCAGCGGCGTAGCCCGGGTCCGTGACCATCAAATCGTGTTTAGGATCTTGAAAAAAGACGTAAAACTGTGCTTGAATAACATTAACAGCGACGCTTCCGTTACAGACTGGCCCCTTGATGAAGGTCATCACGAAAAAGCGTGAGTCATGCAATAAGAACCGATCGCGAGCCAGAATTGGCACCTCATTAAAGGCTTTGAATGGGTTTGTGGCGATTTCATCTTTAAAAGAAGGAAATTCTGTAGCTTTCCAAGGGGATTTGAAAAAGTTTGATTTCAGCCAAGCGAGCTGCGGTGTGCTGATCGGGTAGACGATGTGATTTTTGTAAACGGTGGTGGAGGGATCTAGGTAGAAGCAGTAGGACCAACTGGCTACGCCTGGATCTGAATTCGAATGACGAGCACTGACCGGCGTCACCGATTGCTCGCAGCGCGTGGATGAACGAACGAGCTTCAAATGCTGATCATCGATTCCGGGCGTCATGAAGTGGCCAAGAAAAAGATGTTCAAAAATATAGCGTGCGACGATTTTATGTTCAAGGTCGGGAGTGTTTAAAAAAGCCTCCCAGCTCTTGGCTTGTTTCTTAAGAGCCGGCGCCGCACCAATGAGCGACAGTGCATGAAGCTCTTGATCAGGTTGATGGCGAACGGATTCGGCCCAGCTGTGTAGCGTTTGCTCTTCGTTTTTTGAGAGCGCCGGAAGACCATACGGCATTCCAAGTTCTGGTTTTTCCCGAAGAGCGGCGGCAGCCTTCGGGCTCGCAACGCAGACGCGATTCTCGCGCACGGTTTGAGTCGGAAATTGGTCGCGTGAATGAGTCAGCTCAATCATTTTTAAAAAAATAGAACTCTCGTCGGCTGATTCAGTAGGACCTGGTGACGCATTGGTGACCTCGTCGTTTCTCCCAACTACGGCTGGCGCGACGGGGTCTGACGTCATCACACTGTAAAAGCCTTTGTCGTGCCAGCCTCTCAATGTTTGCGCGTCTTCGTAGATTCTTGTTGGTTCTGCCGGCTTAAGGCGTGATCCGTTGTAGACAGGATCTCCAAAAGCCCCGCGGAAGAGTCCAGTTGCGGATTGAAGATTGAGTTGGCAAGGTGAGTCGTAGCAGCTGTGGCAGGCGATACAGCGGCCATTCAGAACTGGCCGCACATCTTTCTCAAAGATCTCCGAGCTCTTTACTGAAGATGCGAAATTTGCGCTTTTAGTAAAAGATCTTTGTGAAAATGTTAGCGTCCCGACAATCGCTAAGACTTGAGCCATAGCCAAGGAAAAAAGCATCTTGCGAATTGACCGAATCTCAAACTGATTTTTTTTCACTTGTGCCTTCGGGTAACGGGTTCGCGCATTGCGATTTTAAAATCTAGGGTAAGCAATCAAGGCTCAGCAATCAAGAGGAAGCGATCGGCGGTAAGCAATCAAGGGCGAGCAGTGAAGGGAACGGACAAAGGGGGAGGAGGCGATTGATCGAGGCACAAAGGAGGGCGAGTGCTCGGGCGCCTGGATTGTGGCGGTGAGTCTCTGCTCTGTTTCTGGTAAGGCCAGTTATTTCCATTCTTCAAATTGTCGAGATGGAGTTTGATGGGGAATGAAAAATCGAGTTAGAGTCGCGTGAAATCCGCTGTTTCCTGATTCACGAATGTTTTTATTTGTGAGGCGCGAGCAGGTATCACCCTCGAGGGACTGAATGCTGAACACCTGTAAATCGACTTGGGCTCCGCTTTTTGTTTTGCTAACTATGATGTTCGTTTTTGCCCCGGGCCGCGCGCGCGCGGATGTCTCAAACGACAGTGAGTCAAAAGCCAGCGTTTCCAAGAACGATGAATCCAAAATCAACGATATGGTTCAGCCTGTGCTTTTGCCGCTCTATCACTACCGACCAATTTATTTTTTAGCCGGAAGTCCGTACGAGAAAATTCAGATCAGCTTCCGTACCAATTTAGTTGAGTCACTCCCGCTGTACTTCGGCTACACGCAACTTGCGATGTGGGACATGTTGATCTCTCACCCCGCTTTTTATGATCTCAACTACAATCCCGATGTTTTTTATCGACTTGTAACTGATCGTCAACGGAGCCAGTGGATTGATTTCGGTGCGTTCGAGCATGAATCAAATGGCAAAGGTGTG
>JAYVND010000621.1:0-3443 GCA_043758635.1 Bdellovibrionales bacterium | reverse complement strand
CGCCCGGAGCGGGTGCTCTTCCTCGATCCAGGAATCGATCGGGATCACACTGAACATTGTCGTCTGCTGATTCGTCCGGCCACGCATGCGCCCGACGACAATTCGAGCTTCCAACTCTGGCGACAGAAAAATGAGCCGAAGGCGAGTTTTTCAGGAGCCTGCTAAGACCCCTTTTGTCCCCCAGCGGCGTCTCTGATACGCGACGCGCCCTCCGGCTTGTGCCGGAAGGCGCGATGATCATGGCTTTCCGGAGATGAGCTGGGATCCCGCTTCAGTTCACCCGAATCAGGTTGAATTGCGTATTTTGAACACTCTTTACTTCATCCCAAACCGTTTTCAGAAACGAGCGCAAAGCTTGAACCTCAGTTTTAAGCGCTGGCGTCGAATCAGTTCTCTGGATCGTGACCTGATCCCCGCCCGGGATCATTGAGGAAATTCCATGGTTGGAGATCTCTTGCGCGGTCGCACTCGAGTTGCCAGCGAACGAGCGGTTCAACTCTTGGGTGCAATACGTGCTGATCCCGCTCGACTCCTGCGGGCTGAGAACACAACCCCCGAACTGAATCATGCGGAGGCGGATGAACTGGGCCTGAAATGCGTCAAGCGTCGTTTCGCTCACCGCTTGGGTTTTCAAGAAGTTAAATCTAAGTGCGTCCCGGAGCTCAGTCAGCTCCATCATCGAGCGATCCGAAGCATCGTAAGTATTTGCGAAATCCGAGAGCGTGCTCAATTCGAGATCGACCCAGGAGAATTTACCGTCGCTTACTCCCAATTTTCCGGCCAAGAGGTCGAGTTTCACGGCAAGGTCAATTAAATCAACGTGGCCAAGAGCGTAGATCGCCGACTGCTGGATCGCGCGCGCCTCCTCTTCGGTGGTTCCCAGCAAATGGCTGAGTTCGTGGGCGATGAGTGCGACGGTTTCAATGTCGTAGTTCATCTCCGTGAGCTTGGGCGCCATCGTAAATGGGCTGATGCAGATCGCATTCGGAGCGGTGGGATAGATGCTGCCATCCCAGGGCGTGCCCTGGGCGTCGAGACAAGGGGCCGACATCCGAAGCTCAATGCTCGTCTCGTGGATGACGTCGAAGATGTTGCGTCCGGGAACAAACAGTTTACGGAACGGCGATGTTGCTCGGGCATTGGAATCAAGACGGTTGAAGTTGCCTTCTTCAGCATTGAGCCAGCTGACGAGGGCGAGACCAGTGGTTTGTCGGGCCGTCCCGACGATCCGCTCCGGATTCGCGGGATTGGGATTGGTGGTTCGGCCACCGCCATCACTGACGCCGCCAGCATGGGCGGGAAGGCTCAAGAGCAGGGCGGTCGTTATCGTTAGACCCAAGGTGTTCAATTTGAATAAATTCATAAAATGAGAGGTCTCCATTACCACATTGCGTGGCGTTATAAGGAATAAGCCGTCTCTTCAACCTAGGGTAGATTAATGAAGTTCAACTAGGGGTAATAGCGGTAGTTAGACTTAGGTAAATACGCTAATCGATTGAAATGACGGAACTCAAGCAGGTTTTTGATTTTAAGAGTTATAAAGATTTTCTGAAATCAAAGGCGGGACCCGCTTACACTCGAAAAGGCGTGAAGTCCTCAATGGCTAAAGCTCTGCGCTGCCAGCCCACCTATGTTTCCCAGATCTTGAATGGAAATGCCCACCTAAGCCTGGAGCAGGCAGAGATATTGGCTGAGCACTTCGCGATGACTGCGGATCAGAAGCACTTCTGGATCCTCCTCGTTCAAAAGGATCGGGCGGGAACGCAAGAGCTCGCCCTCTATTTCGATCGGCAGCTCAGGCGCCTCCTCGACGATCGGCTCGTATTGACCAAGCGCCTAGGAACTCAGAACAGCCTCACCCCGGAGGATCAGTCAATTTATTATAGTTCGTGGATATACTCGGCCATCCATATGGCGGTCACAATACCTGGGCTGCGCGACCCGGTCTCGATAGCACGTTCGCTTGGGGTGGGCCGTTCCAGGGTTTCGGAGGTGTTGGATTTTCTCGTGAGAATCGGTTTGCTCACCATCGCGAACGGAGTCCTTGCGGCCACGCAAGCCAGCATGCGGATCGGGACCGACTCGCACCACATCATCAAGCACCACACCAATTGGAGAAATCGCGCGACGGAGTCGCTTGACCGGGAGTCCCTAAGTGATTTGCATTACTCGGGCGTAGTCACGCTCTCGCGTGAAGACGTAATTCGGCTCAAGGAGAAGATGCTTGAGTTCATCGACGAGACGGTCAAAGTGATCCGAAAATCTGGGGAAGAGGAACTCTACGGATTCTGCATGGATTTTTTTAATGTGGCCACGAAGGATGGAATCGAGTAATTTCTCGCCGCTCATTAAGATCCGGAATTTCTAGCAACTCCTTCGAGAAATGAGCAAACAAAAGCCTTCGTAGTCGGGCACATTCCGCCAGAGACTACGCACCACGGTACTTCGCGGCTTCGGCCGCAGATCTGGTTAAGATTGTGCAATCAAGCTGCCACGGTGAGATCAAGACTCGCCTTGTCGAACAATCACAGCATAAAAAAAGGCGGGCGAGCCAGCCGGCAAGTCGACACCTCGCCCGACCGCCCACGCTTCAGCCTACCGGGTCGCGAAGAAGGTCGAGAATTGCACAACTCTTCCTTCGCGAGCCGCGATCTCCTTTTCCGTTTGCTCGCGGATCGCTTGTGCCTTTTGCTCGGACTCAAGCTTAAGCTTTGCATGGACCGCTTCTTCTTGTTTCATCAGTTTCTTCTCAAGACTCACAGAGCCATGAGTTGTCTTCGCGATGCGTGCCTCCTCTCTCAAAGTGACTCCGCTCTTCAGGAGAGCTCGAATTAATTCTGATGGTCGCGTCTTCGCTCTTCCGAAATTTTTTCCATTCATTTTTGCGTTTTTCAGTCCGTCTTTAACGCGTTCTATGATTAATTCACGTTCGAGCTGCGAACACGCGGCGATGATCCTGAAGTATGCGCGGCCCATCGGGCTGTTCGTGTCGAGTTGCTCCGTGTAGGAAATGAACGCGACATCGAGCTTGCGGAACACTTCGAGCGCGGAGAGCAAATGGGTCACAGACCTCGCAAACCGGCTGAAAGAATGGCTCTACCGGGTTCCGTGTGGGTAGAAGCTAAGCGCTCCGCAACGAAAAAGGATGGCAACCCGGTAGTTTCCGAAGTTCCGAAATCCCCGGGAGGTGGCGCTTGAGAGTGCGGGCGGCGGCGATGATCGCGGCAAGCCGCGAGTGCGTGGCCCAAAAGTACCACCGGTCAAAGAGCTTTCGAGCGCACCCGGCGTATCGGTAGCTCCAGAAATCCTGGAAGGCCTCTTGGATTGACCAAGCCCGGCCCACGTGGAGAGCGTCGATCTTCAGGCTCTCAAAGCGCGCGCGCTGCGGGTCCGTCCAGTTTGCGGGGTTCTTGAGCCAAACATATTTCGACTTTTTCACGATG
>JAYVND010000620.1:0-3447 GCA_043758635.1 Bdellovibrionales bacterium | reverse complement strand
GACCTCTGGCCCAGTTCATCGGCCCAGTTCATTGGCCCAGTTCATTGGCCGAAAATATCGGAACCATTCCCTCCGAAACCCCAATGGTCAGAAGAGAGATCGAGTTCTAAATAGCACTGCTGAAACGCTGCGGTCATGGGCTGGCCTTTCAGAGCCGCTATCATTGCGCAAGCGGCCGCACGATCGCTCGGTCCAACCAGCAAGTCATTTTGTCCTGCCGCGTATTTTTGCGATTTTGTTATATTCACCATCACGGACAAAATTGGGTCATTGAACGCCTGACAGGCGAGCCAAATATTTGTGACGTGATAATTGAAATTTAATGCCGCGAGCTCTGACGATTGAAGAACTCCGTCATTGGTTGTGATCAATCCTGGATTTGCGTCGCCGTCATAAAAGTTACCTTTGATATTCGGGCAGCTCATGTATGCCATGTAGTTTGCGCGAGTCGCATCATGAACATAGAGTTCGATGGTTTTGAGTCCTCGAGCTTTTGCCTGATTGGCAACGTCGCGGGTGACTTGTAATTCTAAAGCATTGTTGTTTGGAGCAAAGGCAATGAATTGAATGGAGGGGTCAGGGCAGACAGCCATTGTTTTTGGTTGAGCGGCAAAATCCATTTCATTTAACTTGTAATCTTGCTCAACTGAGGATGGTTCGTTTTGCGAATCCAGACGCACCATCGCGGTGTCCAACCGATGAGTGGTTGCTGAGTGCATGAGCAGAAGAAGGTGATCTGCCTTTCCTGTGGAATCTTGAACCGTTTGCACGCCAATGTGGTGATACTGCGCCATTTCGATCTTTGCTTGAATGAAATGAGTTACGCGCAATTCAAAATTCGCCCGGGCAGAGGGTGATGAATCCGTCAGCGAGTGGTTGGGCGAGGGCGAGGGCGCGGGCGCGAGAAACTCAATTTGCGATCCGATTGATGCAAACGTGGGAGTCGCGAAAAAAGATGAGATAGCAAGCGAGAGAAAAATCGCGGAGAGCGAAGCAGGTGCTTTCGCGCGCAAAGTTGAAGTCATTGGTGATCCTTCCTGGAAAACCGAATAACAGCTGAGGCTGTAATTTTAATGGCAGCTTCAATTTTAACGAAGAGTTTCGCAAAATAGTTTAAGGGTGCGCAAAAAATGGACATTTGCTCAGTCGAGATTACGAAATCTTGATGGGATTCGAGCAGCATCGGCCTGGATTGCGGCGGAGAGCGGCCCGCTCTCTAGTTTTAACGGACTGATATAAATATTAGTTAGAAGCCCACATTTAGGATTGGTGAAACTACAAAAAGACCTTTGTCGTTGAAGTTTAGAAGGCCAATTTGAACCCCGTGCAAGTTGGAACAGGAATTCACCAAGCCGATTTGAAGTCCATAGACATCCTGAGCGCGATTGTAAAGTGCGATTTGCGCGCCATAAATGTTCGTAAACTTACTTAAGTTAGCGAGGCCGGCAAGTTCAATTCCGCTGACGGCCGACTGCGCCTCATTGTAGTTCACCCCAAGAGCAATTTGGGTTCCGTAAAACATCGCTTTATTGGCGTTGTAGTTAAAGAGTCCAGCTAACTGCGTACCGACAGCTGTTGTAGAGCCGTGGTTGATATTGAAGCCGCCGGCAACCTCAATCCCTACCATATTGACGTCGGTCATATTTCCGAGCACGCCTAAATCAATACCGTAGACAGCACGTTGATGGCCCCAGAGAACGCTCGCGCGAAGACCGGCGACATCAAAATCTGACGGCGGGAATTGCACGGGTGGAACGATATTGATCGAAAGCGGGGAGACCATCGCCTGCGCCGGAGTTGTGAGAAAGAATCCAGCGGTAAGTACAATGCTTAGGAAAATCGATATTCTAATGTTCATAAAATTAAGTGTAAGGCCATTCACTCCAAACCAAAAATGATTTGGTACTAACGATTGAATCAAGGTCTGAATTTTCAACTCGACCTCGACAATGATCGCGAAACAAAGAATCTGACAGTTCTCTGTTCCGTTTCTCCGGCACGTCGGCAGACTAGAAGAATACACTTCGATTGGCTCAAAATTTTAGCGAAATTTTCTATGACAAATTTTGCGCAAGTGAGAATTCTCATTGAGTGAATCGAGTGGTTAGATCCCGATGCTAATTGCGAAAGTTGAGCGATTTTATGTTTATACCATCTCCAGTTCGTCGAAATTTTGTTCTGGCCTTAGCTTTGCTCTCGATCTTGAGTTCGGCGCACTGTGCGAGCACTCACGAGTCCACAGCTGCGGGTCATCAGGGATTGGCATCAAACAGCAGGATTTGGAATTCAGGAGCGGCTGTTCGGGACGTGGCCGCGAGCCCGGACGATCAAGAAAAGATGGAAGAAAAATTTCAGCAAATCTTAAGTAGTACCAACCCCGAGCAGGAGCTGATCGATAGCTCGGATCAGCTGTTCTGGCTTTTAGTACAGGCCAACGATAAAATCGAAGTGTTTAGTCACGAACTCGACCTTCAACTCGAAAAGCATCGCCGATTCCCAAAAGCAAAAGTCGAAGAACCTCTTCATTCAAAAACCTATTCGAAGCTTTTGAAAATGTGGCAGCTTCGTGACCGTTATCAGAGTGAGATAGTTTATGCGTATCTTCGCTTGCTACAGACTCGCACAGATGAAGGGGGATCTGCGGAACTGAGAGATCGTGCTCGCAAGATGCAGATTGCAACCGAAGATCATTTGAAGTCCACGCAAAATTTGAAGCGTGTTGAGCTTCAAGATCTGATGCGAAATCTTTTAGAGGTCTACGAGAGCTTCACGAAAGATTACACCGCCCGCACTCGCGCAAAACGCCTCGGCGAGAAGTCGCCAGAGATAGTGCCAGATGTGATACCAGACGTGATACCAGATTCGGTACCAGATACGGTAACTGGAGCATCACCAGCTACGAGATCAGATACCACACCAGGAGCAACCCAAAGTACGGCGCCAGTTACTGCGCACGCGATCGATTTACCTGCTGACTCAATACCAAAGTCGCGTATTTACGACGCCGTCATGGATCAAAAATCGATTCAAGAATACTTGTCGACCCATCCGGATATGAAGGCCGATGAAACCGTCGACAATATTGAGCGAGACCGCCAACAAAAATTCGAAACAAAAATCAGTGCTGATCTCGATGCAATTCCAGAAGCAGTATTTGATCTGCCTTCAGAGAGAAGTCGCCAACCGCAGTCCGTCCAAGGGGCAGCGATTTCGCCTCATCCTGCCGTTGTAAGTACGGCAAACCACCCAGTGAGCGTGCACGCTCCGACTGCTCCAGGGGCTCCGCTTACGAAGGTATCAGCTGCGGCCATTGCCAATGGATGGGGGCCCGTGATCTTTCCAGACGCAGGCGTGCCGGGCAATATTTATGGTCAGGATTTTCCTCCCGGAGTTTGGGCGTTTACGTTTGACGATGGTCCGGCGGTCAAGTCGACAGGCGACCTAATG
>JAYVND010000619.1:0-3456 GCA_043758635.1 Bdellovibrionales bacterium | reverse complement strand
AAGGATGCCATAGCGATTGCGATCTCCCGAGCAGGTGCACGTGACGATGAGTTTTACACTTTGAGCGGAGATCTTTCGACCGCAGCCGATGTCATTCTTGGACACGTGAGTCTCCCAAAGTCGTGAGGTCGGCTAGGAGGCAGGGCAGCAATAGGATCTAATATCTGCGCAAGACTTTCGGCTTGCCTTGTTGATCGAGAGGACTCGACTTCCCAATCTCGCCAATGAAAATTGCAACTAGGCCCTTGAGGGCCCATCCCACTGCGACGAAGAAGTCACATGGGAAAAAACTTTGGACGTTCACTGGGTCTTATTTTAGTGGGTTCTTCGACTTTTGGGTTGATCGCCTGCGGACAAAAATTTCAACCGCTTCCAACTCTCGCCGTGAATGAGAACTCGATCGACGTCGTGTCTGGCACGAGTGCTGGGGGCGCTCCCGGCACCAGCTCAGGTACTGCGACCGGTTCTTCGCAAGCCTTAGCTCCTACTTTTTGCTCGCAGCTGAGTTTCAGCGGAGTGACTTGGGATCAAAGTTTAAGTCTCAACTCTCGTCGAGCGTTTGCGATTGGTCTGAGCATCTCAGGTGGTTTCGAAGGTGGCGATGGCTGGGCAAATCTTACGAACAATTTTGACGGAACCGGTATGAGTGCGGGACTTCTGAATCAGACGCTCGGCACCGGTTCTCTCCAGCCACTACTTGCAAGAATGCAGAGCCAACATTTTAGTGAATTTAGCGCGTCGATGACCCCGGCTCATTACACTTCAATTTCTTCGATGCTTTCTTCATGGGAAAAGTCCACCTCATGGACTCCGAGTGAGCTCCTTCAGTTGAATTCACAAATTTCGTTGAGCCAAATTGAGAATCCAGCAGCGCTGAATCCATTGTCACTCGCAGTGAATTCTGAATCGAGTGCTTCTTTTGTGGAAAATGTTTCGAAAAATCGTGAACCGGCTTCTCTTGACGTGAATAACGCTTTAAGTGGAATCTCGAATGATCTTACTTTGGAGCAAATGTCGTTTCAGAGAATGAATCCACAGTCCGCAATAACTTTGCAGATGTTTACGCCGCTCGAAGTTGGATTTACGATTCTTTCTACCGCTACAACCAATAGCATCAGCTGGGCAACGCAGAATCTTTACTCTTTGACTGGAGCATTTATTCCGGCTTGGAAGACTGATATGCAGACGCTCTTAAGAAAGCCAAGCTACGTGACGATTCAGATAAATGCGGCACTGAAGTATCATTTGCTCGCTCAGAAATACATGGCGCGCGTTGGGTACAGCGATTTGCGCACGTATCTTCTCATGTTCGACATCATCACTCAAAATGGTTCAATCTCGGATGCGCGATTTGCACAATGGACGAATCAGATTGCTGCACAAAAACTCACCGGCGAAGCCGCGCGTCTCAAAGCACTTGTCGAAGTTCGTTTACTCGACACCCTGTCGCAGTGGCGCGCCGATGTTCGCTCACGCAAATATGCGATCATCGATGGAACCGGGCCCGTGCACGGTAAAAACCTCAACCTGACGAAGCAGTATTGCTACGGCTTGAGCGACGCCGCTCAGTAATTTGGCTTGAGCGACACCGCTCAGTAATTTGGCTTTCAAATCAGCCCCCAAAACGAGTTCCACGGATTGCGAATTTTCAGTTTATGGGGGCGAGGATCGAAGGGCCAGGCTTCGAAGGTCGAGGCGAATTTATTTATGAATTGGTTTCACAAAACGCAACGTCATGCGATCGCTCTCACCAATCGCGATGTACTGCGCGCGATTTTTGTCGCCGTCTCGCAACGTGGGCGGCAGGGTCCAGACACCGTTTGCGTAATTCTTTTTGTCTTTGGGGTTTGCATTGATATCCGACTTTTGATCAAGCTTAAAGCCTGCATTATTAGCAAGTGAAATCACGTACTTTTCCTGTACGTAGCCTGCCATTCCTTTAGCTGAATTTTTCGTCTTTTTGCCGGCGCGATGTTCAACAACTCCAAGAATTCCACCTGGTTTTAGTGCTTTAAAAGCAGCCTTGAAGACTTCGTTTTCGGTGCCGGACATCATCCAGTTGTGAACGTTGCGGAATGTCAGGACCATATCGACAGTGCCTTCAGCCGCGAGTTCCGAGTGTTCGGGCGGATTGAAATTTACCACTTCAATTTTCGATGCAAGATTTGGATGAAGATTTTCGAAAGTCGCAAGTTCTTTATCGCCGCTATGCTCCGCGCCTGTTGGTTTGGCAGCGATGTAATGTCCGCTGGTCGCCATGAGTGGAGCGAGGATTTCCATGTACCATCCGCCGCCAGGGCTTAGCTCGACCACATTCATATCGGGTTTCAATCCGAAAAATTTGAGAGTTTCGGCAGGATGACGAAATTGATCGCGCGCGCGATTGGTTTCGGTGCGATAAGGTCCCGAAACCGCTTCATCGATCGAAGCCGGTAGAACAGCGGCGGCGGCTGGTGCTACCTCTGTTTTGTCATTCGCCCTTGGCACGGATGAGCAACCCGCAAGCGAGGCAGCAAAAATGCAGGTCGAAAGTCCTACCACGAGCGTGGCACTCAAAATCCAATTAGAACACTGGAAGCTATAGTTGCGTGACTTCAAGACGACTCCTTTGGTCATGGAAGAAGTCTCGATTCCACTTTGTTCTTCGCTTCAATGCAACCGATGAGTCACATGATTTACAATATTTTGGAATTCTTCTGGGTGTCACGCATGAAGGAATAAACTAAAAATGAGCAGACGATGCAACCCGTGACGTACCAAAAGTACCACGACTCGTGACCTGCATCTTTTGTCCAGAGCGCCAAATACTCGGCTGTTCCCCCAAAAAAAGAGACAGAGATGGCATAGGGGAGGCCAACGCCAACTGCGCGGATGTTCACCGGAAATAACTCAGCTTTCACAACAGCGTTGATCGCAGTGTATCCACTCACGATGACGAGCGCTGAGAGTATCAGAATAAATGATCTCACTTCTGAATGACTCTCCCGGATTAGATTTAAGATTGGGTAGGTGAAGATGGTGCCAAAAATACCGAACGATAACAATACCGGTTTACGTCCAATTTGATCGGAGATCCAGCCCACAAGCGGCTGCAGACACATGAAGATCATAAGTGCGCCCGTTGAAATCAGCGTCGCGCGGTCTTTGGCCATTCCAGCACTCGTGACCAAAAATTTTTGCATATAAGTTGTGTAAGTGTAAAAGGCGACGGTCCCACCCATGGTAAGTCCGACCACGGTCAAGACCTCTCTCGGATATCGTAGCAACTCGCGCAGCGGATTGCCGTCTGCTTGCATACCGTCTAATTCTAGCGACTGTTTTTGAAAAGATTCGGTCTCGTGCATATGAGCGCGAAGCGCATAAACTAAAACTGAGAGTCCTGCGCCGATCAAGAATGGAATTCTCCAGCCCCAATCTTCAAGTTGCTCTGTTGTCAGAAAAAATCTCTGCAAAAGG
>JAYVND010000618.1:0-3459 GCA_043758635.1 Bdellovibrionales bacterium | reverse complement strand
GTGAATTTCGATGTCCGACACCGAACCACCGATCCCACCAATCGAAGGTTGATGAACCAAAAACTTCGCATTTGGAAAAGCAAAACGGTGTTCAGGTTTTGCCGCCAAAGTAATGATCGAACCCATGCTGGCTGCGAGCCCGGTCACAATCGTGATGACAGGCGGCTTTACAAATCGAATCATGTCGAAGATCGAGAAGCCTGAGTGAACTTCTCCACCCGGGCTATTGATGTAGAGGTAAATTGGATCTTTGTCGTTGTGGCGCTCGAGCGCCAAGAGCTTCGAATTCACGGCGTGCGCAAGTTTTGGGTCTACACCTGCCGAAATCAAAATCACGCGTCCTTCGAAAAGCTCGTTCTCGACTTGCGGACCAGGCTTTTCGCCAGCGGGAACTTTTTCGGGCTTCTTTTCTTCTGATTCACCGAGGTGTGCGGAAGTTGCGATCACTCTACTGCTCCTTGGGCTGCGCCGATGCCAGCCAAACATAGCAGGTCAAATATTAGACCTGCTTCACTGCGATTCGTCGGAAAGTCGTCGGCCTCTATTGAAAAGAGATTCGAGCTTCGTTCGAAAAGATTGAGACCTCATCATGGCAAATGTCGAATCGTGCGTCCAGCCTGACTCAACATTCCCATCCCGATATATTAAGGAACCACCCTTTCGTCGGGCGAAACCGATCCAGAATGCATCCGAAATTCAGCCATTATTGAACGGTCGGAAGGCAGGGATTTTACAGTTTACTGCTCGAAACGATCGGCATTTGCCTAAAAAAGCGGCGGAAGAATCCTGGTGCACGACTCTGGTCCACGACTCTGGTGCACGACTTCGGCCGCTCACCTCGGATCGGAACGCGACGATCTTTATAAACTCAACCACCCGCATTTGGGATTAAAATATATACCGAGGGCCGAGTGAAATCTAAGAGCTCGGCCCGCAGTTTGGTTTTGATCTCTCCAGCCGGAATGTCTAAAGATCAACATTGTCCAGGCGAGATAGTTTGTAGTATAAACGATCTCGAAATTGGCTCTCTCGCAGCCGAATCCGTAAATAGAGGCAAGAGGCGCTGTCGTCTGCGAAATTTACACACTCGGTTGGTGAGATTAAGTTTTGGTTGGTCGAGTTGAGCGGGACGGATTGAGATCAAGAACCGCGTCGACCGTTGAGCCTAATGAGTGAAATCAGCCAGGTATTGAATGTCTCTGTTTAGTTTAAATTTCTGATCAAATTTACGATCGATATTCTGATCAAATTTTGTGAGGTTTTCGGAGGCAGAGCAAATATGTCAGTTCCTACGTTTGGCATCTTTTGACCAATGAATGAGCTTGGACCTGTGACGAAAATAGATTATGAGATGCAGCATGTCATCAAGTCTGCGAGTGGATGTTGGCGAAGTGATCACCGCAAACTGATCACTGCAAATTGATCACCGCAAACAGGTGCCTGCGAGGAGTATGAGAATGCATGAACATAAGGATTTGAGTTTGCGAATGCTCGTCCCAACAGTTGTCAGTGCGTTTGCAGTTTTATCAATTCTGACCGCATGCGGAAAGTCGCCGTTGATCAACCTTCAGAGTCCTAATGGAAATCTTCCAGGAGTGCCGGCGAATAAAGCAGGCGCCGGGAGTTCCGGAAAAGGCGCAACGAACGGAGTTCTCCCTGAGCAAGGGATTCGAATGCTCTTCGTGAATGAATCGACGAAACAAGTTCTCACGCTCTCAACGCTTTCAAACGGCGTTGAAGCGGGCCGATCGATTGTAATGGTCGAGAATGAAGCGCCAGCGGCGACAATCACGCCCGCGCTGGGAAATGTGGGAGACATCACTGCCCCCCACCTCGCCTCGGTGCTCGGCGCTGATCATGCGCGAATTCTATTTATGGGTCGCTCAATGAGTGGCAATAACACAACCGGTGCTTTAAAACTTTACGCCGGGGATTATTCGCTCTCAAACGGCACGGCAGCAGTGACTTCGCTGGGAGCCTCGGCTCCCATCAACGCTTCATCTCTCAATGCGGCAAACTCGATGGGTTTAGCCCCGCGCAATTACGGCTCGTCGTCACTCGGGCATTATCTCGTCGTGCCCGGGGTGGGTGGACTGCGAGTGCTCGACTCTGTTTCTTTAAAAGATTTGGGCGGCCTCGGTTTGAGTTCTGCCAATACATTCTGGCCCGAGATCGATGAGGGTTCAAAAACGATCTCGGTTGTGATCGGGAATTTGAACCGATTTCAAGTTGTTATTTTTCGACTGAATTTAGGGGCTACAGTCTCGCTCGGTGCGAAATTAGCATCTTCAGATTCAAGTCGCATTGCGCTTTCGCCGATCGCCGATGGCAAAGCCGGGTATTACTGGGGCGAAACAAATTCGGTTCAAGGCTCAAGCATCGTGCTCGTGCACATGAATGCGAGCGGGAATCTTGAACGGGCAACGTTCTCGGCGCCCAATCAAAGTGCCCGGGTATTTCCGCAGGTTGGCGTTTTGAATGTTGACGGAGTGGATCAGTTCGCAGTTGCATTCGAGAGCATTGCAGGTGGCGGAGCTGCAGGCTACGATGTGGTTGCCGGGGTTGCTGCCGTGATTCTTTCGGGCGGTCGTGCCGTCACTCTGTCGATTGCAAATTATCAGTCTGATATTTTGATTTACATGCAAACCGCCGGCTGGAAGGAGCGCGCATTCAATATTTCGGCGCTCGCAAGCTCATACGATCGTTCGACGGTGACTCTGCAAGCACGCACCCAGTTCGGGAATCAACCCTTTCAGTTTGACGGCTCAGTCATTTTTGAAGTTGCGAGTCAAAATTGTTCGCAGATGGATGTTCTTCGTCTTGAAAGCTCTGCGAGATGACCTGCGAAATGACCTGCGCTTTGCCAGGGTGCGCCCAGGTCTGCAAAGGAGTGGCATTGCTGAGAATCGAGTTAAAAGTTCTGGTATTAAATTCTGGAAATTCTGGCTTCATTTGATGGGTCTGTTTCCTAATTTTGTATCGCTCTGAAGATTGCACTGTCTAGAAAAAGTAAGGAAATTAAGATGGAATTCTCACACTCAGTCGCAGTCTTGGCCGTCGCCCTCCTCCCAGGTTTTGCGCATGCAGCTCAAGAGCCGCAATCGGCTCAGGTCGTGGCGACAAAAGCGGTGAGTACAGTTCCCGCGCTTCCTGATGTGAGCAATTTTCAGCTCTCTTGGCCTGATCCAAGTAGGCCCCGCCCCGCTCATAAATCGAGCGCATCGGCAAAAAGCAGTTTGAAAAATAAAAAAATGGTCGAGAAGAAACCAGAGTTGGCCGCCAAAGAAAAAGTTGAAGATGCGGCGGCATTGAGCTCTCGCGCAACTCGAGAGCTCACGGTTGAGGAGAAAAATCGCGCGATGGGCATCGGCGTTTCGACGGGGACGGTGAACTTGACCGTCGATCAAATCGAGAGCCCTTATAAAAACCCGGCATTTCAGTTGGGACTTGTTCTGCAAC
>JAYVND010000617.1:0-3466 GCA_043758635.1 Bdellovibrionales bacterium | reverse complement strand
GTGAGCTGGCAGAACGAGCCATCCGCGCCCCGGTCCAATCGGCGGATGGGCCTCATCTGTTTTCACAAGCGTCGTTGGCCAAGTGCAAGCAGATAAGAAGAATGTGATGACCAAACCCAACCAATTCGAGCAGATTTTCATATCAGACTTTCTAACAGTTTGAGTTCCAAAAAATTTCTGCATGCACTCGTTTTCCAAAGCCGCAAACGATCCAGAGCTTACCATCATGCGACCCGGAGATTCCGTCAATGCCGAGGGACTTAACGAGCGAGGCTAGTCGATCATCAAGCGGCATTTCAAGATGTTCGATAAACATTGGAGCATTTGGTAAAACATCTTTTTCTTGGATTTCGATCAATCCGGGAAATCCCGGTCGCGCGAGATATGCCGTTTTCGAATGTCTAATTGTTTGAAGACTCTTCGGGTGCAAAAGCCATCCGCTGGAAGAAATTTCTGAGATATACTGAGCGACCGAGAGTACATCGATCGCGATGTGGTGAAGTCCTGGGCCGCGCTTACTAAGTGCACGACGGTAGGCCCCGTCTGCCTCTGGCTCTATCAAAAGAATTTTGCCGTTCGATGCTGGCGGCCCCACGTATATTTCGAGTGTGCCTTCAACTTCCCATGAATCTGCGGGCCCGACGAAAAAATCGAATGGCGCCAATCCATTGACTGCTGTTTGAACCGAAGATACTAAAAAAGCAATGTGACTCAGTTGGGCCAATGTACGCATAGCTTTGCTTACAGCTGAACCTGGAGCCGGTCACGCAGGGTTATTAGAATCTTAAAGCCGAGACGAAAACTGGCGATACCTGTACATACCCTACGCGCGAGGGCCGAGCTGATGCGGAGCCGGGCGCCCTTCAGAATCGACAGATACAAAAACAAATTCGCAGTTGAGAATAACGTTGAGTGGATTTCCAATGTAGCCAGAGTCATCGAATACTGGTGGCGTGGGCCGAGATATCACTTTACCAAGTTCTTTGCGAATGACCGCGCAATCAACAGTGAGAGACGTGCGGCCCACCTTTGTCGTGCGCGTCCAGAACTCAAGGACATCGCCGCTCTTCGACGGATTTTTAAAAAGAATTTCCGAAACTTTTAAAGTCACGACCTGCTGAGTTCCCATTTGGCACATGGCATAGACAACCGTCGCCTCATCTGCCCACTTCATCAGGATTCCACCGAAGAGACTACCTGCGTGGTTTTCGTCTCCCGACATCACTAGCTTTCGATAAGTCATGATGAATTCGAACATGCTTGCTCCTCTGAGCGCCGATTGCCTCGACATTGTCGAACTAAAACTCAGCCGAGTATTCGATGCCACTCTTGTCGAACCGTCGACAATACGCGATCAAAGTTTCACGTAAGGCTTAATTTTCGCATACAAAGCAGGACCGATGCCTTTGACCTTTGCCAGTTCCGCAACTGATTTGAAAGGCCGGGCTGCCACAATTGCACTTGCATTCTCCGCGCTCAAACCTGGGACCTTCTCGAGTTGCGCGGGAGTCGCCGAATTCAAATGAATAACGGCTTTATCGCTCGCCATTTTCATCATCGACTTCGTGTCCATAGCTCCCGCCGAACTACCATCGGTTTTGTCTGCTGCAGGCACCTGAGGAATCGAAGTTGGTACCTTCGAGAGATCAGGCATTTGCGCCAATGAAATTTGAGAAGCTAAGATTGTCGCGCAAAAAGTAATTTTTTTCATTTTAGATCCTTTTTAAAACTGAAAGCCACTCGTGTGGCGCACGTGCATAACTTCCAATTTTGGTTCGTGAACGGCAAGACAAAACGACTTTCGCTTGTGCAAACCAGACGCTGGATCCCAATCTTTCTACGTCACTTGTGAAATCTTTGCGCGTTTCCCAAAATGGAAACACCTTTGATCACGAGAAGGTCGAAAGAATCCAAAATCTTGCTATCTTGCGGCATCGCTGAGTTCCAATTGCTCAGCGAATTAAGGAGATATGAAATGAAATTTTTAGGCGTTCTTCTCACTCTGGTAATTGCCGTTTCCGCTCAAGCTCGAAATGCCTGCAGCGACTGCCGTGGATACAACGGCCCGGGTGGACAATGTTATGCCGGCCCTGGCGGTCCCGCATACGCAGGCCCGGGTGGACCATGCTACGATGGGCCAGGCGGCCCCAACGATTCTGGTCCAGGTGGCGCGTGTTACGACGGCCCTGGCGGCCCTTGCTACAGCGGTCCCGGTGGAAGCGGCGAACGTTGCCCTTCCCGCTGTCCTTAAACTGCGCTCATACCTGCAAGCGGGCGATTGAGATAAACTTCAGCCGCCCGCAACCTCAAATAGATCGTCCGCTCAAAATCCGATTTTTTGATCTCCCGATCTTTTTGATCTGAGTTGGCAACCCGACGCACGTCCAGCTGCCAATTAGAAATCGGTAGAGACGCCGCGCTTGTATGCGCCATTGCAAATAATTTAGATTGGCTGCTTAAAATTAATCATTATAAAACCGACAAGCTCGTTATGAAAAGCGTCCTTCTCGTTGATGACGATAAAATCCTTCTCACCGTTCTTAGCAGTCTACTGCGGGGTGCTGGACTCCAGGTTCATCCTGCGGCAGATGTGCACCAAGCGATACGGTTGCTAAAACAACAGCAGTTCGATCTCATCGTGACGGATGCAAATATGCCTTCATTAAGTGGATTTGATCTACTTGAGATTATCAAGAGAAACGACGAATCCTACGGTTATCCGAAAGTTATCATGCTGACGGGCCTCTCCGGCAAACGTGACGAAGAACATGCGCGTCTTTGGGGAGCGGACAAATTCATAACAAAGCCTGTCGACCCCGTATACATCAGGGACCTCGTCATCCAGATGCTTGAGCTGACGCATGTCATGATGATAAAACAAGGTATTGAGGTCAGCGAAGTGGCTCGTTGGACCGGCGCGTTTGAGATCAAGCAAATTTTCGAAGACCATGTGGTCTTTCGCTCGCCAGTTCCTCTAGAACAAGAAAGCCAAATCACCATTGGCTCTGCTCTTCTTAACGCCATCTCGCCATCTTTTTCAAAAATTGAAGTGACGGCCTGTGAAGACGATGGGGACGGCAGAGGCTTCACGGTCACCGCGAAGTTCAACTCGATTTCTGTTCAAGATCTCGAGCGAATGCGTGATTGGATCGATCAAGAGCGCAACGCTGCCTGAGTGGCGCTGCCGGAGTGGCGCGGCCCTCGCGCAAGCGAACAGAGTCATCTAATTTCATCCACAGGCTTACTTGCATAGAAGACCATCGGAAAGCGCACTTTCAATTCGGACGCGCGAAAATCCCATTGTTTCGGCTGTCGAAATCAAAGAAAGCGTCTTCGCCTTCTCGCCTCGCTCTCTCGCCAAAAATGGTGCATAAGCTTCTTGGATCTCTTTGAGTTTTTTGTTTGCGGCATCAATGCGACCGCCTGCCAAGCGCGCCTCTTCGCCGGTCAGACTTCGCTCAGCGAG
>JAYVND010000616.1:0-3468 GCA_043758635.1 Bdellovibrionales bacterium | reverse complement strand
CGACGAGCTCGCTGGAGTTTGCGTCGGTGTACTGCCAAAGAATGGGCACCTTCGGCAATGGCGCACGGATCGAGGTGTCAAATTTCAACGCGCGAAGGTTTGTTTTATTTAACGAGTTGAGTTCGTTCCATAGCACAAAGCTCCCCCACACGGAACCAAGCGATCCAAAGCGAGCGGAGAAAAATCGATTGACGAGCGGCTCAACCGTTTGCCGTGCGCGGCCTTCACTCGCCGCAAATGCTGGAGAGATCACATTTTGCATCACGATCATGACTCCCCTTCCGAACGACTGAGGATTCAGCGCAACCTGCACTGCTTGTCTAATGTTATCTGGTCCATCCGGCTGCGGATGGTTTGACGGCCGTGCCGCACCCACAAGAATAACGGGTTTATTAGAACGCACTGTCATTTCTAGAAAAAATGCAGTCTCCTCGATCGTATCGGTTCCATGCGTGATGATAACGGCATCATAACTCTCTTGTGACAGCGCTCGTTCCACACGGTCTCTCAATAAACACCAGCGGTACGTGTTCATATCTCCGCTCGCACCATTCACGTAGGCATCCGGTCTCTTCAGAGCGTCGGCTTTCGAAACTCCAGAAGCTATGAGCGATTCAAGCTTCAACTGGTCAATCAATTGCTGCCCTGAGATATCGGCGAGCTGCCGGATCTCAGGCACCGCTGCCAAGATTGCATCAATGGAAACTTTTCCGGGATCATACCCCGGCGATTTAGGATCTGGTGCAATTCCAGCAATTGTTCCGCCGGTTCCGATAAATAGAATACGCTTCTTCACCTGGCTTGACTCAACAGCCATCACTCGCGTGCAAAGCAGCAAAGTGAGAGACAACACTAACAATTTAAAGTAAACCATATTGATCTCCATCTAGTCCCAGCGAGCATCACATTTTTAAAGGCGACATCACGCTTGAGAGACGCCGATTTTACCACGAGAACTGTGTCGCAGCATTATAAAACGAAGATTGCCTTCATTCACTTCATGCAATTGCAGATCTAACAATGTGGCGCCCAATGTGGAGCTCGATGAAGCGATGAATAAAGCGCCCAATGTGGCGCCCGACTCAAACGAGCCCTCCGAAAAGCACGTATTTCGTTTCAACGTAATCAAGAATTCCGTACTTCGATCCCTCACGACCCATTCCCGATTCTTTGATTCCTCCGAAAGGGGCGACCTCACTAGAGATTAGCCCTTCGTTGATACCTACCATGCCACACTCAAGCGCAGCCGCCACTCGCCATGCGCGCGCCAGGTCCGTCGTGTAAAAGTAAGCGGCAAGGCCAAAAGGAGTCGCGTTGGCGAGCTCGATGGCTTCATTTTCCGTTTCGAATCGAATGAGTCCAGCGACAGGCCCAAACGTTTCTTCTTGCGTCAGCTGCATCTCGGCCGTGACTTCCGATAGGACCGTCGGCTCAAAGAACAAGCCACCTCGCGAGTGCGACTGGCCGCCAACGAGAATTTTTGCGCCTTTCGCTTTTGCGTCGGCAATGTGTGACTCAACCTTTTTAACCGCTTTTGAGTTAATCAAAGGTCCTTGCTGAACTCCAGAATCTGTCCCGTCGCCCACGACTAAATGTTTAACCGCAGCAACGAGCTTAACCGCAAACTCATCATAGACTCGGCTGTGAATTAAAAATCGGTTGGTACAAACGCAGGTTTGTCCAGAGTTTCGATACTTGGAAGCGACCGCGCCCTTCACCGCAAGCGCAATATCGGCATCTTCAAAAACGATGAACGGCGCGTTCCCACCGAGCTCCAAGGAAACTTTTTTCACGGTGTCCGCGCACTGGCGCATCAAGATTTTTCCGACACCTGTCGAGCCAGTGAAAGAAAGCTTTCTCACCAAGGGATTTTTGCAAAGCTCTTCGCCAACTTCTGCGGCGTGAGTGGAATTCACAATATTAAAAACGCCTGGAGGAATTCCTGCCGCTTCCGCTAAAACCGCGAGTGCGAGCGCGCACAATGGCGTTTCATCAGACGGCTTCACTACCACCGTACAACCTGCCGCCAACGCCGGCGCAACTTTTCGCGTGATCATCGCAAGCGGAAAATTCCATGGTGTGATTGCCGCCACGACTCCGATCGCCTGTTTGGTGACGACAATCTTTTGCCCGACAACGGTCTCAGGAATCACATCGCCGTAAACCCGCTTCGCTTCTTCGGCAAACCATTCAATGAAGGATGCGCCGTAGGCGACTTCACCACGTGCCTCGGTTAAAGATTTGCCTTGCTCCGAAGTTAAGAGAAGCGCCAGATCCTCTTGATGCTGCATAATAAGTTCGAGCCATTTACGTAAAGTCGTTGCACGATCCTTCGCCGTTCGAGCCGCCCATGCCGGCATCGCGTGAGCTGCGGCGTTGATTGCCCGCCGAGTTTCGGCCGCGCCAAGATCGGCAACTTGCGCAATCTTCTCGCCGTTTGCCGGGTTCAACACATCAAACGTCTTGCCTGAATCAGACTCAACCCATTTGCCATTAATGTACGAATTCGATTTTAAAAGTCTTAAGTTTTGCGGCAACATCGGTGCTCCCCTAAAAAAACTCTGCTATCATTTCGTGTTAGATAGAGAGAAAACTAATTTTCGCTAGAACTTGCACAACCGCCAAAACCGGTTGCCGCACTTAAACGAGATCGCTGCCTTTTTTGACAACCGGAATTGAAGCGAGATCGCCTTTTTTCTGATGTCTCGGCACATACTCGCTCTTTGTCAAAACCGCCGTTTCGACGCTCTTGCGCGTTTTCTTTGAAGGCATGTAGCCCGGAAGCTTCCGCGCTTGACGAGAGCGAGCTAGTCTCAGGCCTCGATGAATGGCCTTCTGAAACCCTAGGCGCCCCTGCACATCCAAAAGCTTCCGCTCACGGAAAAAGTCAGCCCAGTGAAACTCCGCAAAAGCCTCATCTGAATTTTCGTAACCGCCTTCTTTTCGCACCATCCAGGCAAGGCTGCGATACGGATCATCTGCCATCCCTCGAATATCCATCGGTAAGTAAAGCGCACCGCGAGGCCCTAAACCAAACTGATCGTAAGGATGCGAATAATTCAACCGCGCCATGCGCTGCCAAAACCGGTGATAAGAAAGACGTGATGTCGAAAAATCTTTGACAACTTCAACTCGAACCCGCGTCACACCGGCGTGCCAGCATGCGAACGCAAAGTGATGATGGTCAATAATGCAAAGCTCTTTCCAAGGCGAAATCACCACGGGGATCGAAGTCTCTTTGATCATTCGGTTCAGCTTGCGCTGCGAGAATTTTTTCATCTTTAAAACTTTGTATTCGACCTCGAGCATACCGACCGAGAATTGAGTCGGCTTAAGCGAAAGGAGCGGCTGATTCTTCTTGATCCAAAATTTTGCAGATTTTTTGCGGGATTTCGCCGCAGGTTGTTCGTTCGTTTTTTTCAGAGACTTTTTGGAAACATCTTTCGGAACACTCTGGGATTCTTTTTT
>JAYVND010000615.1:0-3471 GCA_043758635.1 Bdellovibrionales bacterium | reverse complement strand
AAATCGCGAGTCGGATCAGGTGTGGCAGAACTGGCTGCTGATGCACACGGCGCTCGGCAAATCGCTGCGACCAAAATTATGGCCACTGTCAGTTTCACTCGGCCAGCAACACTGTTTGAGAATCCCATCATGCACTCAGTCTTAGTTCGTCGGTGCTTTCTGTCAACTCTCGTTATTCATATCAAAATATTCAATTGAGCCCTGGCGCCGGACCACTGCGATCATCATTGCGACAGGCATTTGGTAGTGAAGCGATAGATAAAGTCTCGCACTTTGCAATCGACTCAATTGTCTTTGAGAGATGAGATTTGCGCCCCAAAGATCGCAAGGCCGCGCAAGGGATTTTACCTCGATGAGCAGCAAGGATCGCGGTCGCAGATTTGCCGGTCGCATGTTTGCCTGGTGCAGCGGGTTCGCCAGTTCTTCCGCCCCTCGAGATTTCTGTGAAGTATTGAAGGGAGGATTGGCATTTATCAAAAAAAGTAAGTCCACCTCGGCATACGCCGTTCGCTTGCGATGAACAATGAGTGAATCACCGAATCGATTCACTCTCTCGCAAGCCACCAGCCACTCAGAAAGGATCCCGCGCTCGCTCTTCGTCAAGCAGTTCGGTCCAGTGTTCGCGCACACCCGCAAACGTTGAACGATGATGGACACATGGTCCATGTTTTTGAATCGCTTTAATGTGGACGCTGGATGCGTACCCTTTGTGCTTTTCAAATCCATAAACGTTATGACTTTCCGCCAGGCGCTTCATCATCGTGTCACGTGCAACTTTTGCGACAATCGACGCCGCACCGATGGGTACGGCGCGAAGGTCTCCCTTGATCACCGTCGTCTGACGATATCCTTCAAGATTCGGGATTCGCTGATTTCCATCAACCAACACATGACCCATTCCAATTTCGAGATTCTCAATCGCCCGCTTCATCGCAAGCAATGACGCTTGAAGAATGTTGAGTCGATCGATCTCTCCAACACTTGCGAAACCGATACCAACATGACAGTGGTTGTGAATGAGCTCTGCTAAAATTTCGCGCCGAGCTTCGGACAAAAGTTTCGAATCGGTGATGCCCTCAACTGAAAAGTCGCTCGGCAAAATCACAGCCGCAGCAAACACGGGCCCGGCCAGGCATCCCCGACCTACTTCATCGACGCCAATGATCGGATTCGGCAGAAGTTGCGAGTAGTCAAATGGTTCGTAAACGACTTTTGATTTGCTCACGGCTTTCCGAGCCGGCGATTTCGAGCGCTTGACGGCAACAGAATCAACCGAGGACGTGTTTTTTTTGAGAGCTTTTGATAATGCCATGATGTCTCTATCTCAAAGGAAATTTGGGCGGAGGACAATCATTAAATACAAAAGGCGCCACCGAAGACGGGGCGATTTGCTCATGATGCTTTTGAATGGAGCTGGATGCATTTGGCGAGCAGAAGCAGACTTCGATTCGATCATTTGCAGATCTGACAGATGCAGAGCCGAAATCAAATTATTGAGGATCGACTAATAATTCACTTCAGTTCGAATGAGTGAAAGGCTTCTGAAATCAAAAACCCCGGTCGTAAGACCAGGGTTTCAGTTTGAACTCGTGATTCGGGAATGATTTTAGAATCGAAGCTCAGGTCGCGGATTCTGAAAAAAACAATTCCAGAAAACCGGATTCAATCTTGAGCGGCGAGCCGATCAAGATCTGAACAGCATCGGGAAATTAGAATCACTCCGCTGCTGCTGCTGCTGCAGTCGCAGCCGCAGCCGCCGTTGTCTCAGCTGCCGACTTCGTAGCAACCATTTCAGAAGTTAAGCGAGCAGCTTTTCCTTTGAGGTTACGGAGGAAATAAAGACGGCTACGACGAACTTGACCACGAGCGATCAGTTCAACGCGGTCCAAAGCAGGGCTCGAGAACGGGAAAGAGCGTTCAACGCCCACTCCGCTCGAAATTTTGCGAACAACGAATGCACGCGTTTCGCCAGAACCCTGGATTTTCACAACGATCCCTTTGTAGAGCTGAACGCGCTCTTTATCGCCTTCACGGATACGAACATAAACGCCGACTGTGTCGCCAGATTTGAATTCGTCGATGGTTCTTTTTTTAGTAGCATCTGTTCCCAGGCGGCGCAGGTTCAATTTCTGTGTGATAGCATGTACGATGTTCGTTGAAGCCATGGGCTCAATCTCCTCAGTCAGTAATCGCGGAAAGACAATTCGTTACCATGGGCCAAACAAGCGGTCAAGGCAGATACTGACTGCTGATCGCACGGAAAGGTGTCGGTAGTCATCACTCGAGGCTCCGCGTATCGGTTCGAGCAAGTAATCGCACGCGCGCATGGTCTCTTCGGTAAGCCCAAAGCCAGTTCCGAAGCAAAGAAAGATTCTTTCGTCGTCATCGGCATCCACTCGAGGAGAGCTTGATGAACCTCGAAAATTTTCAATGCTTTTTATGACGCCGGCAGGCGCAAACGGTGTTCCAGAGCCGCTCACCGTCTTTGCAGCACTTTTAGGCGCCTGCTTCGCAGCATGACTCTGGACATTTCTCTGCATGTTTTTTTGGGCCGCCTCTTGATGAGAAGTCAGTGGACTCTCGGGACCCGCTTCGTCAATGGCCCTAGCCGCCGCCATGTGATTCAAAACTGAAACCGACTCAACTGCCGAATGAAGCGCGTTACCAACTCCGTCAAAGATGCGTCCATTTGCATTCTTTTCTAGTCCGCTGCGGCCTCCCGAACAAAATCCACGCGCGGCCCCCGTAAGCGCTGCTCCCGCAGTCGATTGCGTGCCACTGCTGATTCCACTGCTGATTGCGCTGCCGGCGCTCGAGCCGGATTCGGTGATGTTCTCCTCACCCATACCAGGCAGCGGCTCACCGTGCAGATCAAGCCCACGCGCTTTGCAAATGCGGTCGTGCAAATCGCGAAAGCCAATTTGCGGGACCCCATTGAGCGCGCGCGCGTGAGTCGATATCACGTAGGGATCGCCGCCCCAATCCTGCAGCGCATTTTCGAGAGAAGGTGCCGTGTGAACCATGTTGAGGGCGGTTCGGCGCATGGGATTGAACTTTGCACCGTCACCGATTCTCCAGTGTTCTAAGAGCCGCGATACAAACATCAGCTGATCTTGCATTGGATGGATAATGTAGTAGCGCTCAACGCCGTAAACTCGGCACGCGCGCGCGATATCGTGAACGTCGAGATTCGTGACGTTGGTGGCAACAATCTTGTTAGCACTATCCCAAATAGGATAGTGAATGAGTCCGAGCGCAATTTTCAATTTGGGCCTCGCGTCTGCCGATTTCTTCGGCAATTTCTTCGGCAGTTTTCCTGGCAATTTCTCTGGCAATTACTGTGGCAGTTTCCGCGGCGATTTTCGCGGCGATTTTCCTGGCAGTACTTCTGGCTGTTTCCCTGGCTGTTTCCCTGGCTGTTTCCCTGGCTGTACTCCCGCCAATATTCCTCATGATTCTTTTAACGATTCC
>JAYVND010000614.1:0-3477 GCA_043758635.1 Bdellovibrionales bacterium | reverse complement strand
CGAGTTTCGCATTTACTGGCGACTCACCAAACGACGAGCCAATGTTCGGATTTTTTAAAAATTCATTCGCAGTTGCGAACATTACTAACTTTTTACCGCGCCTCAAACATAAGCCCGCGTACGTTTCAAAACTCAACGGCGGCTTCGGCTTCATGCAAATTGCTGAACGCCTCATTGAAATGCGTAAAGCGCAAGATTAAAAAAAAAGAGCGGTGATCAACACCGCTCTTTTTCGTTTCGCCAAATTTACCTATTTAATTGAGAAAGTCGACGACAGGCGAGACCTCAAACCAAGTCAGCCCTGCAACCCGAGGCTGACCAAATCAAAATCATTTACTTTTTCCCAGCTGGCGCTCCGCCTAAGAGCGATGCGAACGGATTGTTGAATGGCGAACCACCCATTCCCGTCGAACCCGCCGGACGTGGTCCACCACCACCGCCCGAACCAAATGCAGGGCCACCGCGGCCCGGGCCGCTTCCTGCTTGCGGTCGTGAGCCCGGTCCACCCGGCGTCGGACGAGAGCCCGGCGCCAAAGGTGCAGAACCTGGGCCTCCGCCTGGTCCCCCTGAACGCGCGCCCGGCGATCCTAGTTGCGGTCCGAGTTTTGGTCCGAGTCGCGGTCCTTCGGGACGAGGTCCGCGAGCACCCGGCGCCGCTGGACGAGGTCCCCCTGCGCGAGGTCCACGAGCCGCATCGGCTGCTTTCTCTTCGTCCGTTTTCACGGTGCGTTCTGCTTTCGTTTCCAAAAGCATTGAGAGCGAGATCTGATTTTTATCTTTATCAACACCCAGAACTCGAACCGTGACTTGATCGCCCGGGTTCACAACTTTGCGTGGGTCTTCCACAAACTTGTGCGAAAGAACTGAGATATGAACCAATCCGTCTTGGTGAACACCAATATCGACAAACGCACCGAAGTTGGTCACGTTGGTTACGATCCCCGGGCAGATCATATTATCTTTCAAGTCTTTGACTTCGAAGATGTCGTCGCGGAAAGAAAATGCCTTAAACGGATCACGCGGGTCGCGGCCCGGCTTCTCAAGTTCGCGGATGATATCGTCGAACGTAAAGTCGCCGACAATCTTCGACCACTTCGGTCGAATCTCTTGCAGCTTCTTCGCGCCATCGCCCATCAATTGCGCCGTCGTTACGCTGAGTTCCGAGGCCATGTCGCGAACTGCGGCGTAACGCTCTGGATGGATGCCGGTTGCGTCCAACGTCTGTTTGCCACCAACAATGCGCAAAAATCCCGCGCACTGTTCGTAAACCTTCGTCGTAAAGCGCGGAATCTTCATCAACTCATCACGATCGGTCATCAACCCGTTTGTTTTGCGGTACTCTACGATGTTTTTCGCAAGGCCTGGTCCGATACCCGCAACATGCGCAAGGAGCGGCGCAGATGCCGTGTTCAAATCAACACCCACACCGTTCACGCAAGATTCTACGACTTCTTCTAGGCTCTTCTTTAAGGCCGTTTGCGATACGTCGTGCTGATACTGACCAACCCCGATGCTTTTCGGATCGACCTTTACGAGCTCTGCTAAAGGATCTTGCAAACGACGCGCGATCGAAATTGCACCGCGGATCGTAAGATCCAGCTCTGGGAACTCTTCGCGAGCGATATCACTCGCCGAGTAAACAGAAGCACCCGACTCCGAGACCAAGATAACTGGAATCGACTGCTCGAGTTCCTTCAAAACCTTGCGGATGAACGCGTCGGCTTCACGGCCGCCAGTTCCGTTTCCAACTGCAATCGCTTCGATCTTGATTTGTTTCAGCACTTCGCCAAACAAAGTCTTCGCTTTCGCTTCAGCCTCACCGCCGAGAATATGCAAAACCGTGTTCGAAATAAAGTTACCTTGTTTATCAATCAAAGCCACTTTGCAACCCGTGCGCAAACCTGGATCGACCCCAAGAACGCAGCGTGGGCCGTAAGGACTTCCAAGCAAAACGCGACGAACGTTTTCGGCAAAGACCGAAATCGCGTGCAAATCGGCTTTGTCTTTCAACACACGGTGAACTTCGTTCGAAATCGAAGGGAAGACGTGGACCGTCAAAGCAACCTTTGCGCAGTTCTTTAAGAAGTCCGCTGCTTGAGAATCTTTCCTCGAGCACGCGAAATTATCGAACTTTGCGACCAGATACTCTTCGTCACCTTCGATCGTTACGCTCAGCTCTTCTTCGTTCCAACCGCGTCGCATCGCCAAGTAACGATGTGATGCTTTTTGCTCTTGGAGGGCTTTCACCGGCTCCGCAAACTCTGCATACATTTCGAATTTCGAATGTGGTTTAAAATTCTTGGTTTTCTTCGAAACAACCTTGCCCGCTTCAAAAAAGTTCTGACGAACCACCTCACGCAAGTCCGGATTGTTGAAAATGCGGTCCACAAGAATATCTTGCGCACCCTTGAGAGCCGTGTCGTAGGTCACGAAGCCAGCGGGCACATTCAAGAAATTTTTCGCTTTCACTTCAAGCGTTAGCTCATCTTGTAATTCGCCGTGGCCAAGCGCCCAGATCCAGTCAGCCAAAGGCTCGAGACCCGCTTCGCGCGCGATCGTGGCTTTGGTTTTCTTTTTCTTTTTGAACGGACGATAGATCTCTTCAAGATCACCGAGGTCCAGCGACTTTGAGATACGCGCTTTGAGTTCATCGGTCAGGTTCCCCTGTCCTTCGATCTCTTTCATGATAAACGCACGTCGTTTATTGATTTCGTTGAGAGTGTCGTTAGAGTCGATGACTTGACGAATTTGAACTTCATCAAGACCACCGGTCTTCTCTTTGCGGTAGCGGGCAATAAACGGGACCGTTCCACCTTCAGCTGCGAGCTCCAGCACGGCTTGTGCGGACTTCAGTAAAATTTCGGGATGAACAGTAGCCAAATACGTCTGAAAACTGGTTTCCATACTATCTCATACGTTCTGGTTGCAGGTCGTAGTTGAGAGGATTTTTGACGAACGCCTTGGGGGAGCCCCTGGCAATTGTCAAAAAGGATCTCCTCAAGTCACTTCAGCAACTGATGAAGTCACGTCTCAAGTCACCCAGGGGAGCGAAGCTCCGTCGGATCTGTAACGCTAAGACAACACCTGCACCGGAATCAAGAGATGTGCACAGCTTCAACGCCGCGCAGGCCAAAAAAAAATTCAAAAATATTTGCATTCAGACTGCAGTTTTATGCCAAACAGGCAAGACTGCCCAAAACTTGATCAATCGTTGTTCAATTCATCTCAAATCTATGCCGTATAGAGCCGTAGAGAGACGTATAGAAATGTCTGTTGAATGACCGCTAACATTGCGAAAGCGCATTTGTGGTCGAAGCCCGAAACGCAGCAGAGGCTTCACCTCGAAAGGCAATAAAGATTTTATCGTCTGAATTTGCGTTTTTCACGATTGGTCATCATGTTATGCAAGGATGGCCTCAACCGCGAGCCCCCGCCAGCGATCACCCTCGCCAACTTTCTCGAAAAATTTAGCAAGGG
>JAYVND010000613.1:0-3487 GCA_043758635.1 Bdellovibrionales bacterium | reverse complement strand
CAAGTCCTGAGCGATTTTGGATGGAATTCCGATCGGTTGCGGTGCAGATGGGAACCTCAATGCTTGCTTCGTGAGCAGATTGCACGCATTTCGGGTGTTTTCGGGTTTGCATTTTGATTGTTTTTTAGGTTAAGTTCGACAACCCGCAAGGCAGCTGAGTGAGATTTTGATTTCGTTGATCGAAAACGATTGCATTGAAACTCGTGAGCGACCTCAATCGGATCGCAGCTAAATGGTGCGGATGACATTAGATTTTAGGTTTTTGGATTTCGTTTTAAATTAGGGAAAAGCCATGAAAACAACTGAAAGACTCGAAATTGCCGTTGAGACTCGTAAAATCGGCAAACATAATTCGCGCGTATCGCGCACCAACGGTCGCGTACCAGCTGTGATTTACGGCCCAAAAACTGAGCCAATCAATGTCTTAACAGACGAGATCACGATGAAGCGCTACTCGGGCAGCCGCTTTGAGTCGACCATCTTCGCTTTGAAGAGCGAAGATGCAAAAGTGAATAAAATGGCCGTGATCCTCCGCGCTATTCAAGTTCACCCGCTCACTCGCCGCCCGCTCCACGTGGATTTTTACGCTGTTGATATGACGAAGCCAGTTCGCGTTCACGTTGAACTGACACTTGTTGGAAAACCACTTGGCATTGCTGAAGGCGGCGTTTTGGAGCACATGCTTCGTAACGTTGAGATCGAAGTTCTTCCGGATGCGATTCCAGATCACTTGGAAGCAGACGTTGCGGCCCTTGGCCTCGGCGAAGCTCTCCACGTATCAGATTTGAAAGTCCCTGCGGGCGTGAAAATCTTGTCTCTCATGACATTGACGATCGCGACTGTTGCGGTTCCGAAAGAAGAAGCAGCAAAAGCAGTTGTAGCAGCTCCAGCAGCAGCAACTCCGGCAGCGGCCGCCAAGGCTCCAGCAGCAGCAGCAAAACCTGCGGCAGCGAAGAAGTAATTCGCAGGAGCGATGATTGGAAAAATAGAGAAATGGAATTTGAGCTGCTTCCTTCGAAGATGTGGTTGACCCGTTTTTCGCTAAAAAGAATTCTAGCTCCAGAGAAAAGGCCGCATCTTGCGGCCTTTTTTTATGTCTTCTGCACGACAAATCAAAATGAAACGAAGGGCGCTTCACAATGTGGATGGTGGTCGGTCTTGGAAATCCTGGCTCAAAATATGCGATGAACCGGCACAATGTCGGCTTTATGGCACTCGACGCCTATGCGATTAGCGTCGGCGCCTCACGTTGGAAAGAAGAAAAGAAGGCCGAAGTTCTCAAACTTAAAATCGAGGATCAAGAAGTTCTTTTCGTGAAACCGCAGACATTCATGAATCTTTCGGGCGAATCCGTGCGAGCTCTGATGGATTACTATAAAATCGAGCTCACTCAAATCATGGTCGTTCATGACGACATCGATCAGGGTTTCGGCGCTCTTCGCATCCACAAAAATCGCGGAGCCGGTGGCCACAATGGCCTAAAAAGCATCAACGAAATGCTCGGCACACAAGATTATGGCCGCTTGAAAATGGGCGTGGGTCGCCCACCTCATCCGAGCATGGATGTGGCTGCTTTTGTTTTGCAAAATTTCTCGGCAGAAGAGCAGTCGCATTTGCATGAGTTCTTGAATGTGACCGGTGATGCGATTGAATCGCTTATGCTCCAAGGTTACGATAAGACGGCGACAAAGTTCACGCGCGCGGCAACTCTGCTCAAATCGCCCGAAGCGTGACTTTCTGCTCGAAAATAGATATGAAACTGGGACTCGGTTTTCAAATTATAGAAGGTGATTACAATGGCATTGCAGGTCGGAATTGTTGGTCTACCCAACGTCGGAAAAAGTACGCTCTTCAACGCCCTCACTTCGGCAAAAGCAGAAGCAGCCAACTACCCTTTTTGCACCATTGACCCGAATGTAGGCGTCGTAACCGTTCCAGATAAACGCCTTGACCAGATCTCAGCACTCATCAAACCAAAAAGCTTGATTCCGACAACGATCGAGTTTGTCGATATCGCAGGTCTCGTTGCCGGCGCATCGAAAGGTGAGGGACTCGGCAATCAGTTCTTGGGTCACATTCGGCAAACGGATGCGATCGTACAAGTGGTGCGTTGCTTCGATGATCCAAATGTGATTCACGTGTCAGGAAGCGTTGATCCACTTCGCGATATTGGCGTCATCAACACCGAGCTCATGCTTGCCGATCTCGACTCAGTCGAAAAGCGAATGCAAAAAACCGAAAAAATGGCCAAAGCCGATAAAAAGATTAAAGCCGAATTCGACGCGGTTAAAAAAGTTTACGACGCTCTAGCAGATGGTCGCGCCGCACGCTCGGTGCCGCTTGATGAATTTGAACTGCCCTACATCCGCGATTTGCACCTCTTGACGATGAAACCTGTGCTCTACGTCTGCAACGTGAGTGAAAGTGATTTCGCAGCTGGCGGAAACGCGTGGGTCGATGATGTAAAGAAATTTGCCGAAAGCGAAAACAACCGCACGGTTGTGATCTGCTCGTCACTCGAAGCCGAGATCGCAACTCTTCCCAAAGAAGAGCAAAAAGAATTCTTGGATTCAGTTGGGGCTACCGAGCCGGGTATGAACCGTTTGATTTTTGAAGCTTACCAGCTTTTGAATCTCTGGACGTATTTCACGGCAGGAGAAAAAGAAGTGCGCGCTTGGACGATCAAGCGTGGTTTTAAAGCTCCGCAAGCAGCCGGCGTGATTCATACGGATTTCGAAAAAGGATTTATTCGCGCGGAAACTTATAATTGCGAAGACCTTTTCACTCTGAAGTCAGAATCCGCGGTGAAAGAAGCCGGCAAATACCGTCTCGAAGGAAAAGAATATCTCGTCAAGGACGGCGACGTCCTCTTTTTCCGCTTTAACGTATAAACGTATTTAATTGTAGACTCCGCCGGAGGCCGTTATGACTGCAAACGCTAGAACTCTGAAATCTCAGCTTACGTCTATGCTCTTTACCACTGCAGCAGCAGTGGCTACAGCTTGGACCGTTACAACGGTGGGAGTGGCGACGGTTGCAATTGCGGCAGTCTTAGTTTCCGCTCCGGCGCATGCGGATAGGACCATGAACTCAAAAATGGACATGGACATGCCGGGTGCGCAAAACGAAGCTGGAATGGACGACGGCATGAATAGGCCGTCTCAACCGATGGATGGAATGCCGAAGGGCACACCGGTTACACCGGTCGATCCCAGTTGCCCAATGCCATTCCCTTCACAAAATCTCTGCGCTGTTCTGATTTTCACCTCGGCACCGATCGTCGGGAAAAGCTCAAAGTTTGAGCTTGAATTCCACAACCAGTTGACGGGCACTCTTCAAGATCCGATTGGCGAAGTCGGCGTTTATCTTTGGATGCAGATGATGGGCCACGGCTCTGCACCCGTCGCGATTGCACACACCAATGGTTCGGGCGTTTATCTGGTCACGAAAGCTTATTTTGTAATGCAGGGAACGTGGGACGTGCACG
>JAYVND010000612.1:0-10776 GCA_043758635.1 Bdellovibrionales bacterium | reverse complement strand
CTCGACCAAAATCGGTACCGGCGGACCGATAAGTTTCACACGAGTCGGGCTGGCCTTGCCTGCGTCCATGAGGCAAAGGAAACTGTCAGGACATGGATGTCATTATCAACGCCTTCCTACACACCTTTCAGCAGTTCCTTTCACTCTTTGGACTTCTGCTTGTGGGTGGCCTCACACTCACGCTCATTTCAAAATGGACGAGCGAGACTTTTCGATCCTTTGTTTACCCAAAGTTTGGTCTTTATGCTTTCGGATGGATCGGTGTTCCGTTTCATGAATTTTCGCACGCATTTTTCTGCAAGCTCTTTGGGCACAACATCGAAAATGTGAAGTGGTTTGACCCTAGCGGTAAGGGCGGGGCTCTCGGAGCCGTTACGCACAGCTACAACAGTCAGAACCTCTATCACCGAGTGGGACACTTCTTTATCGGGCTTGGCCCGACGTTGCTTGCACCGGTTGCGCTTGCGCTCTTATTTTGCTGGCTTGTGCCTGGAGCGCGTAGCTTTGAGCCCTTTGCAGCACTCTCGCTCAAGAATGAAATTCTCTCATTTTCAAATGCGCTCTTTCGAAAAGTGAATTTCTTTTCGCTGGGCTTTTACTGCTTTCTCTATCTAGCGATTTGCATCTCCTCCCAAGTTGAACTCTCAAAAGAAGATCTCAACCAGGTCAAAGTCGGAGTTCTACCAATCTTACTTATCTTGTTCGCCGTCAATCTGGTTGCCGAAGCGTTTCGCTGGAACTGGCACATTCACATCGTGAACTGGGGCTCAAAGATGATGATTTTGAGCGGCTGCCTTTTTGGTCTTGCCGTAGCGATTGCGCTGGTGAATCTTGCTGTCTGCTCAATTGTCTTTAATGTGCTCAATTTAACAAGACGCCGCTCTTAATTCGAGCCGGCCCGCGACACGCACATCCCCTGAACGGATCTGCAAAAGTTTTCGCTGCCTCGAGTTGCGCCCACCCAGGCGCACTCGAAAGAACCGAAACCCTTTGAGAGATTCCGGCTTCGCAGCATGGATTTCAATGACAACTCACTTTATCCATCACCGCTCAAAAAAATTTTTTACTTCTTTTTGGCTTCTGCTTTTGCGCCTTGCTCGATCGCTTCCGCTTCCAAATTGATTGTCACTTCATCACCAACAACGACGCCACCTGACTCGAGAGCTTTGTTCCAAACGAGACCGTAGTCTTTGCGGCTAATTTTGGTCGTCGCATTAAATCCAGCGCGTTTATTTCCCCATGGATCAGTGGCCGAACCCGTGTATTCGAGTTCAAATGTCACCGGTTTAGTCACACCGTGAATCGTTAGGTCACCCGCCCACTTGTACTTGTCTTTGCCATCTTTCGTGATTTTGCTCTTTGCAAAAGTCATGGTTGGGAACTTTGCAACGTCGAAGAAATCAGGCCCCTTTAAATGCTCGTCACGCTTTGGTTCTTGAGTGTCAACGCTCGCTGTTTTTACAACGAAATTATGTGCGCCCAACACGCCTTTATCTTTATCGAATTCGAATGTGCCTTCGAAGTCTTTGAAATTGCCTGTAACTTTAGAAATCATCAAATGCTTTACCGAGAAGCCAATCTTCGAATGGCTCGGATCGATTTTATATTCAGCCGCTTGAGCCGAAGTTGCGATCGCTAGAGTTGCAACTGGAAATGCGAGCGCAAGGCGCGAAAAAAATTGAGCAGTACCCATGAATTCTCCTTGAGAGCGTTGTGTGCAATAACAAGACTAAAGAGATCAGGCAGAACGCGCAAGGCCAAGCCGCTTAAAGAGACCAGAAAACTTCTGCATTGTCGCGCTAACTAGAATAGAAATTAAGAGCGAAGAAGACGGGCGAGCTCAAGCCCGAGCGACGACCTATCACTAAGAAAGCTATGATCTTGATCGACGACTTGAAAATTAAGCTGGCATTTAAAATGAACCCGCATCTTTTCGGCAACCTCGGGGGGCGTCATCTGATCTGTACGAGCCTGAAGGTAATCCACTTTTAAGGTAGATGGAAGATTTCGAATGAGTTGAGCAACATCCCTATTTTTTCCAACTCGTTCAAAATCTTTCGCCAAACTTTCTATATCCAGTAGGTCCAATTTGAGATCAGACTGCGCCGTCATATGTTGAAATGCACGACTCACTTCCGAGGGCGGCGCAAAGTGTACGAGGGGTGACATCAAAACCATTTTTGAAAGCGTGACCGCAACGTCGGGCAACTGCGCCAGCGCCAACCCTAAGAATCCGCCCCAGCTATGTCCCACAATTTGAAGTCTTCCGGTCCAACCCGAACGGCGCTTTTCTTTGAGTCGCGAGCTCGCCCAGTTTTGAACCAGCTCGAGGCAGCTCGAAAACGAAAAGCGGCCCTCAGAAAATCCCAAGCCTGGATAAAGCGGAAGCCAAACATCTACTAAATTTGTTTGACTCACAATTTTAGCGAGTTCTCGATTTTGTTTTGAGCGCAATGAAGGGAAGCCATGAAGAAAGATCACGAGATCTTTCTTCATGGCTTCCCTAGAAGTTTGGGTCTCAAGCAGCTCGTCAGGCTGGAAAATAAGAACCTTCATCAAAACTTTTACCCACTCGGCTGGCACTCACTTACATTTTCGCTCGCGGGTGCTCAACCAAAAAATTAAGGCTGACCGACTTTTGCCAAAAACGCTTCACTCACTTCGTCAACCGGCAAAGCGGCCGCTGCCAAGCGGGCCTCTTCTCCCAAAAGTGTCGAGAGGTAACGCTCTGTATGGCTCGCAACGATCGCAACAATGAGCTTGCCCTGATTCGCCGGCAGAGCCGCAAGGCGAAGTCCCGCCGCGATCGATGCACCCGAGCTAATTCCGACTGGAATTCCTTCTTCTCGTATCACACGTTTTGCCATCTCCAGTGACTCATGGCTTGAAACTTTTTCGATCCCATCAATCAAATTTGTTTTTAAATTCTGCGGGACAAAGCCAGCACCGATGCCTTGAATTTTATGCGGACCGGGCGGCTCTCCCGATATCACCGCCGACTCCGTCGGCTCAACGGCGATCATCTTCACTGACTTCTTTTTGCCCTTCAAATAAGTCCCGATACCGGTCAGAGTTCCACCGGTGCCGACGCCGGAAATGACAAAATCGACAAGTCCTTGAGTGTCGCGCCAAATTTCTGGGCCCGTTGTATCTGCGTGCACTTCTGGGTTTGCCGGATTTTCGAATTGGCGAGGCATGAACCAATCGCGATGTTGCTCCAAGAGTTCAAACGAGCGCGCAATCGCGCCCTTCATCCCAAGTTTTGCCGGGGTCAAAATCACTTTTGCACCGGCCATCAGCATCACCGTTCGACGTTCCGCCGACATAGACTCCGGCATCACGAGAACACATGGATACCCACGCGCTGCGCAGATAAATGCGAGCGAGATGCCCGTGTTGCCACTTGTCGGCTCAATTATGGTCATACCAGGCTTCAATGATCCGTTGAATTCTCCGCGCTCAATCATGCTCAGTGCAATGCGATCTTTGACCGAACCCATCGGATTAAAAAACTCGAGTTTCAATACCAGTTGTGCCGGCAGGCCCTGGCCAATGCGTTTCATACCGATGATTGGCGTTTGTCCGATCGAGCGAGTGATATCTATAAATTGAGCCATGCCTATGCCTCCGTAAAAAAGCTCTTAAACTTCTTTTCGATAGTGACTGGATCGCCCGTCCCGTTCAACCAAATGGAGGTCCAGTATTTTGGCGGCGGCGTCGTGACCCGAAGCATTGCCCCCGTCAGCGGATGCTTAAAGTCTAAGCGGTAAGCGTGGAGCGCCTGCGGGACTGGGGATGCAGAGTGAGGCGCCTTTGAATTGTAGAGCAAGTCTCCTAAAATCGGGCAGCCCTGTTCTAAACAATGCAATCTGATTTGATGCGTGCGCCCAGTTTTAGGTATTGCCTCGATCCAGCTTCTCTCGTCGCTTGCGGACAAAAGCCGAAACGTCGTGAGGGATTCTTTCCCAGGAAGTTCTTTATGATTGCTCCACCGGTCAGCATCTTTGCGCAGAATCGTCTCAACCCGGTTCCAATGGGGTAGCCACCGCCCCTCGACGACCGCCATATAGCTTTTCCGAACCATTTTTTTTTCGAAAATCAAACTCATGGCCTGGTTGATGCTAGGATCTTTTCCAAAAACAACGAGCCCAGAGGTATCTCGATCGAGACGATGAAAGAGCGTGAGTCGTTGTTGATACTTGTCTTCTAAGTAGGACTGAAGATCAGGGTAGTGGTAGCGCCCCGTGGTTTTCGAATCGAGCGGATCGGCGTGGACGGCGACGCGAGCTGGTTTAAACACGATCAAAAGAGATCGATCTTCAAAAACTGGGCTGACCTCTAAGAGGGGACTCTCATTTAAAGCTGATGTCATTTCCTTCGACTCTCCCACTAGGATTTGGACCTGTCGACAAGATTGCGAGTGGCCTTGCGTTTCTCTTCGACCCGTTGAAAAATTCAACCTATTAAATCACACCTTCACGGGTTCGGTTGGGATGATCCTAATTCATAGGCGATCTGATTGAAGACGGGAGTCGAAATGTCTGCTCGCAAATCAAAAACTACTCTTGTTCTTTCGGTCGTGGCGCTCGCGGCGGCGACGATGACATTGGGCACATTGTTGAGTGGCTGCGCGAGCCTTTCAACAAAGGCAAATAATGAACAAGCAAAAGCAAATGCCGCCGCACCGGAAGTCGTCGCTCCAGCCATCCCTAGCCCAATTCCAGGAACGCTCGATCTTGAATTGACAAAGTACACGTACCCTTGGCCAGTAAGACAGTATCACTTCGAAAGTCAAAAGCAGTCGCTGCAAATGTCATATATGGATCTTCGACCCACCAACACCAACGGACACACCGTCGTTCTTTTGCACGGAAAGAATTTTGGGTCCAACTATTGGGAGCCAATTGCAGAAGCCATGGCGCAAGAAGGATTTCGTGTCATCATGATAGATCAAATTGGTTTTGGAAAATCGAGCAAGCCTGAGTCTTATCAGTTCACCTTCCATGCATTGGCGATCAACACGCACGAATTATTGAAGTCGCTCGGAATTAAAAATTATGCGGTCGTAGGACATTCGATGGGCGGCATGCTTGCTATCCGTTTTGCTCTGATGTTCCCGGGTGCGGTCGAAAAGTTGGTTCTCATCAATCCGCTCGGACTTGAAGATTGGCGTCTGACTGTGCCATACCATTCGGTCGAGGAGAATTATCACCAAGAGCTTTATGCCTCTCCAGACTCTATACGTGATGATATGCGGGCAAATTACTTTGCGGGTGAATGGCGCCCCGAATACGATAGGCTGACTGAAATTGCGGTCGGCTGGATGAAGAGCCCGGATTACAATCAAATCGCTTGGGAGGCGGCACTTACCAGCGATATGATTTTCACCCAGCCTGTCCTGTATGAGCTTTCAAAGATTGTCACTTCAACTCTGCTCGTGATCGGCATAAAAGATCGAACGGCAATCGGAAAAAAATGGGTGAGCGAAGCTGCGGCACAAAAACTGGGTGATTACGTAGCGCTTGGCCGTAAAGCTCAAAGGCTTATTCCGAGAGCACAGCTTGTCGAAGTGGGCAACGCGGGTCATCTCCCGCAGGTCCAAAATTTTGTCAAAGTCCGCGATGCGATGACGAATTTTTTAAAGCCAGCCAGCGCTCTCTGAAGCGAATCCGAACCTTTCAAAGAACCCCTGTTGATTCAAAATCTATGTACAAGCTCGATTTTTTCCACACCTTGGTCGAGTTTTGTGATCGAACAAGATCAGCGGCTGAAAGATTCGCTGAAATATTTTAGTTTTTTTATTGCAGTTTTAAGCGTCCGCTCTTCGTCGTGCGACTCGTCATACATCCACTAGATCCCCCGACTTTGGCTCTATCTAAGACAAAACGCTCGTCGAGTTCACGACTTCAGTCTTGAAATTCTCTACGAACGTCGGGCTCCACCTCGACGTTCGGCTTGTAAATCAGGACTGTTGACCCCAGTCCCTAAGTGATGAATTTTTTCTGGCCGACAAATAGAACTGGTCCTTTGTACCGTCTATTGTTCCCGAACTTCACCGAATAGTTATGCACGAAGGTCGGCCACGACGAACGGTCACTAGGCGAACGGCAACTCGGTTGGCGCGTGCAGAGTGAGAGTACCAAGTGGAAAGGCCAGACTGGGATAAGCACTCGACTCGATGATGGGTTGGGTGTCCAAAATATCGCACGGACGCATTTCTAAAACGCTGTAACGGAACAGCGTCGCAAAGGGAGAGATTGTTATGGGAATGCGTGTAGCAACGAATATCGCGTCGGTAAATGCTCAACGTCAACTCGGTGGAACTTCGATGAAAGTTCAAGACAGTATGGCACAGCTCTCAAGCGGTAGCCGTATCAACAAAGCAGCTGACGATGCGGCTGGCTTGGCGATCAGTGAAACATTAAAAGCCGGTATTCGCTCCGTGCGCCAGGCCAATCGAAATGCGAACGACGGTGTTTCGTTGGTTCAAACGGCGGAGGGTGGATTAAACGAAATCGGTAACATCATCACTCGTCTTCGTGAATTGGGCATCCAGGCCGGTTCTGACACAGTTGGTGAGAATGAACGTGGTTTCATCAATAAAGAAGTTGGACAGCTCAAAGACGAAATGAAACGTATTGGTCAGACAACTTCGTGGGGCAAGACAAAGTTGCTCGACGGATCGGCGAAGTCCCTGGACTTCCAGGTCGGAATTCACAACGACAACTTTGCGGACCGCATTTCTTTCAAAGCTTCAGAGAACGTGGCAACTCCAGAGTCTCTTGGTTTAGCAGATCTTGATTATTCAACTAAAGAAGGCGCTCAAGCCGCTCTTGAAAAACTTGATGCCGGCCAGAATGCCGTCAACGGTATTCGTTCGAGCCTCGGTGCTCTTCAAAACCGCTTGGTTTCGACAATCAACAACCAAGGCGTCCAAGAAGAGAACATGACCGCTGCTAACAGCCGTATCCGCGATACAGATGTTGCATCAGCAACTGCAGAAATGACCCGCAACAATATCTTGTTGCAAGCCGGCACTTCGGTTCTCGCCCAGGCGAACACCAAAGACCAACTTGCACTCAAGTTGATTGGTTGATCGGATCCGATGATCTGATCACTGGACTGTGGATCGGTTGATCGAATCACCGATCCGATGGTCGATTCACTCTACAAGCCTGAACGCATCAGTGGTGCTGTTACCGAAGACTGGATATCGAGTCTCGACATGGCTCGACGTGGCTCGATGTAGCTCAATGCGGGCAGGTAAGTAGATGATTTCCGAAAATTAGAGATTTAAAGGCAAGCATTAGAAGTTCCGTGTCCCCGCTCTCTTATCTCAGTGTGCGGTGTTAGTCTCCGAAACTAGCGCCGCATTTTGCGGGAACAAAAGAGCAAAAGTGCGTATTAAATCGGAACCAAAGTTTGAATTGAGAGTCTCAAGTGTCCAACAACGTTATCGAGACGACTGAGTCTCGCTGAGCAAAAAGAATTGCACAGCGATAGCAGGAGTTACGGAAAAAAGAAGCGTCGACGTCTCTCGTCTTCGCGATTGGATCGGTCGCGACCCTACGAGGGTTAAGTCGACTGTCAGGCATCACTTAAAAGCGAGCGGCGCAATTCCGAATGGGCCATCACGGCGCCCGGATTGTTGACTAAACATTTTTTGTAGTGACCCATGAAATCCGAGTCTTCCTGGCCTTCACGAGTCGAAAAAAGAATCTGAGCGCGTTCGATCATATCACTTCCAGCGCGACTCCCCGCCTCATTGGCGTCTAGCATCTCGTCAATCTCGACAATTAACTTTGAAATCTGATGCAGCCACGCAAAATGCGAGTCATTCATCACGAGCTGTAAATACATATTCACACTTGGAATTTGCCCATTTGTTTTTTCGTATTGGATTTTCTCTCCGTCTAGAAGCACTTTATGAAGCGTCAAAAGAGATTTTCGAAGTGCTGTCAAACGATCTCGGACCGCCTGACTCAAAGGCATGTCCAGCTGCGACGCATTTTCAGGATTTGTTCCGTTTGTCAAAACATTCTTCGGGCCTTTGATCGGCTTGTAATCACTCATCTATCCTCCAATTTGAAAACGAAACTTTAACTGCTGCAGGATATGAGATCAACAGATTGAACGATCCGAAACTTACCACTGAATACGTTCAGCAAAGCCAGTAGATCGCATGAAAATGACTCTTAACTCGGCAATCTTGCCCTCAACGGTCGCACCCAAATTGTGCAATCTGGCGAGACTCCACCTAAGAACTATGAGGGCATCACAACGTTGAATTTATTAAAAAATCTGTGATTGAACCGGTGATCCTAACACACTTCTAACCAGAAGCTCAAGATGCGGTCCGGAGCGAATCTGCTCCTTGTCTTATTTTATAGAAATTGAATTGACGTTTGTGAGTCCGAGTTGAGACAAACGTCGCTATTCAGTCCTAAGATTATAAGCCGGAAATAGGGTTCGGCGTACCTACCAGACACCGTAAACGTCTGACTACCTTGGAGATACCATGACTCTGCGTTCGCACGCGATGCTTGCTCTTTGCTTCGCTTCTGCCCTTTCTATTTCAGCCCATGCACATGCTCAATACGCTGCAAATGATTCAACCGACGATTCAGCGGAAGCAAATAGCTTGCAGTACAACTCACAGTACAACTCACAGCAGCTCAACTCTATCGATATGAGCGCCGAGATTCCGACCGCTAATGCCAATTTCCCAATTGGACCAGACGCCACAATGACTCCCGGTGCACTCTGCACGAGTCCAACAGCCTACCGTTACGCTGAGCACATTCCTTATTGCAATCGCAATGTTGATTCGGGCACCAAGCAAGATATCATTCACCAGTATGACGTGACATTCGGCTACCGGATCGAAAGCATGGATCGTCAAAAATTTAAGATCGATCATTTCATTCCGCTGTGTGCAGGGGGCGCAAATAGCACCGACAACTTATGGCCACAAAATGAAGCGGTATACGCTCTCACGGATCCTTTGGAGGCAATTGTTTGTCAGAAGATGTCAGAGGGTCGCCTCCTGCAAAGAGATGCAATCATTTATATCCGGCAAGCCAAAGGCAATCTTTCGCAAGCGACAGCCATCACCGCTCACGTTCAATCTTTGTAATTGAAATAAAAAAATCAATTTCCAAATCCAGGAATCTTTGCGTTCAACACGTGAGCCTGGATTTCGGCGAGTACGTCCATAACCTCCGCACTAGACAAATCTCGGCGCGCCAAAGTCGACCTCAAGACGGCGATTTCGATTCTCGGCACGGCCAAATATCTGAGCGACAAAAGAATAATCAGATGAAAAAACACACCGGCCCAACTCAAAGCAATACAAGCAAATCCTAAAAACTTCAGCCCTTTCATGTAAGACGCGTTGTCTTGCACGGGGTGACTCTCTGCGAGAGTGCGAACACTCGCCGCCGATTCCGACCAATACATGCCAACCACTTTTAAATTTTTTTGAACCTGCAACCAGGTGGGACTTCGTACTTTTTGGCGAAAAAGTAACAGGCGCGCACCGGTCACGAGAGTAGAAGGAATCAGTCCCGCCACGTAGGCCGCGGCCATCTCTGGAGCCATTTGTATTTACCCCCGTCTCAGCGTAGCATATCTTCTTTAAGCGTCAAATGCCTCGATCGCGGTATAAATTGAAGTGTGTATCGCACCCCGCATCGCTTCACTGTTTCGAAAGCCAATCACACTTGGCCGGCTTCAGTTTAAGGGAATAGCAACGAGAATGAACGAAACACTTAAAATCTCTGACCATCGCTTTCCGCGCCTCTCTCTATTTTTTGCAACGATTTTCTTTCTCTCAATTTTAATTTGCGTCAACAGCGAAGTTTTAGGCGAGACACATACCGGGATTCTCAAAGATCCGTTTATTTTAGCCGCCTTATTGAGCGGCACAGTCAGCCTCATTCTCTGGCTTGCTCTGAAATTTTTCAAACGCAACTGGACCTTCGAGCGCCCCCTCCGAATCGGCTTGAGCTCGGCGTTTCAATCAGCGCCTCATTATCTGGTGCTTCCAGACGCCTGCACTCTCTTTCGCCGGGGCCGACGACTTTTCTTCGTCACCGCCGATCAGCTGGCAGACAACCCTGGCCCTGCGAGTGGCAATCAGGCGGGCAACAACGTAGGCGTCAAGCCTTCTGGCCGAGCCAAGGCTGAACCAGCGCCAGTCGTCACTCTCACATTTACCACTCAAAGGGTGGCCATTCTCACCGAAAATCGTTTGCTCGAATTCTTAGATCCCGAACGCTCCCGTCCAATCGAGGCAGGTGCACCTTTGATCAGACAAATGCGATTTGCACCGGTGACGTTCGCACTGATTGCGTTAAATATTTTGCTCTCGGTTTTTGCGTGGACGCGCGGAGACACGTTTGTGATGAGCGGTGCGCTCTCGCGAACGGCGGTTGCGCACGGTGAATACTACCGTCTCGTTTCAAATACGTTTCTTCATTACAACGGCATACACTTGATCATGAATATGTTGGCTCTTTGGAGTTTGGGAGTGCAAGTCGAGCGAATTGTCGGCCATCTTCAAATGCTTTTGATTTACGCAGTCTCAGGGATTGCCGGAGGCTTCTGGGCCTTACAATCTATCGGTTCCATTTCTCTGCTTGGTGCCTCGGGCGCCGTGTTTGGCCTCTTTGGCGCGGTCGCGTATTTTATCTTTCTGGGTCGCGATCTTTTACCTGCCTCTGTTTATCTCCCCACTCGTCGCCAGCTCACAACGGACTTGATGATCAACGCAGG
>JAYVND010000611.1:0-3496 GCA_043758635.1 Bdellovibrionales bacterium | reverse complement strand
TATCTCTCGGGTCTAGCACAGGGACAAGCTTCGCCGCAAGCCCGATTTCATAAGTATTTGAAATCACTGTATTTTTATAGTATCCGCCCGCCTTTAAGCCGGCATCGAAATCCTTCGCACTTGGCCCGATAAAAAGCACGCCCGAAAATCCCGCACGCGCGACCGCTTCGCCGAGCTCGCGATGAACTGCCGGAGCAGTGTCACCCATCTCGCGCATTTCGCCGAGCACGGCGAATTTGCGTGAGCCGATCGCGATTGCACTCGAGGCTTGCGCGGAGCCGGCTGCACCATTTGCGTTGTCTGCATTCGATGTCGATTGCCCCATTGAAGTTGCGGGCGAGGCTGCGCTGGACTTACTCACCGCCACCGCATCGAGTTGCGCAAAATTTGAAACTGCAGCAAGCATGCTCTCGGGATTCGCGTTGTAGGCATCAAACAAAGGGCGTGCTCCTGATTCCAGCTTTACCCACTGATTGCGACCCCATGCGGTTCGGCAAAGAGGAAGCACCTTCCAAATCTCTTCGCCCGTCATCCCGCATGCGAGCGCAAGCGCTGCCGCTGCCATGAGGTTGGTGACATTTTGATGACCAAAAACTGGAACGCGTGTTTCGCCCTGTTTCCCGCCGATGATCCCGCGAATCACCAGCGCCTCAGGTTCCACCGCCATCACTTTGAGTTGCACATCGACCTCGCGATGAAAATCGCCACTGACTGTCGGCTTGCGTGGAAAGTGCGATAGAGTTTTTTGCACTTCTGGCTGCGATGCCGCTTCAGTCCCCGCAAAAGTCAAAATTTGCTCGGTGCGAAGATGAGTCGCGAATTTTTGCATCATGCCGCGTGTGTATGGATTCTCGACGTTAAAAATTCGAATCGATTCTTTCGGAGCCATCTCGTAAATTTCAGATTTTGCGCGCGCCACTCCCTCGATAGAGCCAAGACCCTCGAGATGCCCGCGACCCACCATTGTGCATATCACCGCGTCAGGCTCGGCGATATGCGAGAGCACGCGTAGTTCTCCTGGATGATTCAGGCCCATTTCTATCACCGCGAATTGGTGGGTTGGCGTGATCGAGAGAAGGCTGATCGGAACGCCCCAATGATTATTGAAGCTTCCTGTGGAGTATTGGACTTCAAATTTGCTGCCAAGAATCGCCGCGACAAATTCTTTGGTCGTGGTTTTTCCATTGGTCCCCGTGATGCCGAGAATCTTTGCAGGCATTTTGCGGCGCCAGAAATTTCCGAGCTCTTGCAGGCCTTTGAGCGTGTCACCGACTTCGATCACGGTCACGCGATTCACCAAAGCCTCACGAGCCTCCTCGGTCATCTCTTTTGGAAACTCATGGATGAGCAATGCAGCGGCTCCTGCATCAGCAGCTTTCGCCAAAAACTGATGCGCATCGTAGCTGTCGCCTCGAAGCGCAACAAAAAGCTGTCCTTCGAGATTTGCACGCGTATCGGTTCCAACACCGTGGTAAACACGTTCGATTTGCGAGAGAACGCGACCCTTGGTTGCGGCCACGACTTCTTCGAGCGAAAGATTCATGACGTGCTTTGTTGCGTCGGCCGCACCAGTCTGCGCGCTCGGTTGCGCGCTCATTTGGTCGCTCGTTTGCGAACCTGAATTTTTGTTTACATTTTTGCCTGAGAGAATCATGCGAGTAACTCCTTCATGATTTCGAAATCACTAAACGGATGTTTTACGGTTCCAATCATCTGATAATCTTCGTGCCCTTTTCCGGCGATCAAAATCACGTCACCCGCTTGTGCAAGTGACACGGCTTTTTGCATCGCAGCTTTGCGATCGGCAATTTGAAATACTTTGTGGTCCATTAGGCTTGGATCCAATCCCGCTGCAGCGTCTTGCAAGATCGCCAATGGATTTTCGGTGCGCGGATTGTCGCTCGTTAAAATCACAATGTCCGATCCCTCGAGCGCGGCCTTCATCATGAGTGGACGCTTGCCGCGATCGCGATCGCCACCGCAACCAAAAACGGTGATGATTTGATTTTCAATCCCACCATGTTGGCGAATGCAATTAAGATTTTCGAGAACGGTGCGAATCGCATCATCGGTGTGTGCGTAATCAACGAAGGCGAAGACTCCGTGGTGATTCGGAACCGTCTGCAAGCGGCCCGGCACACCAGTGAAATGCATGAGCGTTTCCGCAATTGATTCAAGCGAAGCACCTGCAACAAGCGCCGAGCCGATAGCGGCGGCAGCGTTGTAAACATTGTGAAGGCCCGGCATGCGAACGGTGAACTCCCGCGCGCCAAGCGGCGTTTGCAAATGAAAACGCGTGCCTCCGTAACCTTTTTCAAGTGGCGCAAATTGCAATTCGAAGCCGTGACCAAGACCGTAGCGCCAGACCTCAACACCGCCCGCTGCGGTGCGAGGCGGAAAGTTCTGGGTCGCACTTTCGACCGCGAGCGATTGCGGCTGAAGGTCGTGGCTCCGTTGCGTAAGCGAGGCCGCGAGCGATTGCGGCTGAGGGTCGTCGCTCCGTTGCGTAATCCACGGCGAATCGTCGCCTCCACGAACGAGCGCGAGCGAGTGCGGATCATCACCATTGATGATCGCGATTTTTTTGGCTTTGCACGAACATACGAGAAGTTCATTAAACAAACGAGATTTTGCCCCGAAGTAGCGCTCCATCGTCACGTGATAGTCGAGATGATCGCGGGTGAGATTAGTAAATATCGCGACATCAAAATCGACGGCGTCCACCCGATGCTGATCAAGCGCATGACTCGAAGCCTCGAGCGCAACGGCCCTCGCTCCCGCAGTTCTGAAATCTCTGAGGCGTGACTGGAATGAAACCGGATCAGGCGTCGTCATCTCCGACGGCCAAATTTTTTGCAGTAAATGATGATTGATGGTCCCGATCACGCCCGTCGGAATTCCCGCGCCGTTGAGAAGTGCCTCAACTACGTAAGTTGTCGTCGTCTTGCCGTTTGTTCCGGTCACTGCAACCGAGAAAAGTTCGCGCGAAGGATCACCGTAAAACTTTGAGGCGAGGAAGGCGAGCGCTGCACGTGAGCTTGCGACTCTAAAAATTAAACCCTCGAAGTTATTAGGTATGTAAGTGACATCTTCGACCACCAACACTTCTGCTCCCGCACTAACTGCATCGGCGAGATAAGCATGCCCATCACTTTTTTCACCACGGATCGCGACATAAACGCAATGATTTTGGACTTTACGCGAATCAAAAACAATCGCCGAGACCTCGCGCCCCAGAATCTGCGCACGAAAATTGTGCGGCTCCAGCGCCAGTCGCCCAGAGCCCGCGCCCGAATTCACGGCCGAATTCGCATTCGAATTTCTGTCTGAACTCGCACTCGCACTTGTGCCAGAACTTATATTCGAACTTGAGTCAGAACTTACATTCGAACTTGAGTCAGATTTAAAGTTCGAAGTTAATCGCGGATCTCGCGCTGGCGATTCGCCCGGATCGGCAGAGACACCGTGTTGCGATTCGACCGCAAAATTGGCCGGC
>JAYVND010000610.1:0-3497 GCA_043758635.1 Bdellovibrionales bacterium | reverse complement strand
GACTTTTTACCAGGCCATTCGCGCGCTCCAGCCAAAGGAGCAAAATGAACCGTCAAAATTATAAGAACGGCGTTGTAGGTGCTCCAGATCAAATTATTTATGGTGAGACCATGCCAGAGCCCAATGGTGATCATGGTTGCGATAAGACTTAAGACAGTTCGAAACCGTGAATTAGAAAAAACTGTCGGAAACCAATTCGGCCAACGAGCCAGGCTGAGTGGTGTGAACAGATAAATTCGGAACCAATCGCAAAGTGAAATATGCCAACGCCGCCAGTGATCTGCAACCGAAGTTGCGAAATAAGGCGTTCTAAAATTTTCTGGTATTTTGATACCCAACAAGATGCCGGTGCCAATCGCTACGTCACTGTAGCCTGAAAAATCTGCGTAGTATTGCCCTGCGAGAGCGATTAATGCAATCGAAGCGTACACGGTTCCACCATGCAACTGCGAGGCGAAGTAGCGGTCCACTTCAAGACCGAGCATATCACCTATTGCTTTTTTGGACAGGCCCCAGCAAATTCTTAAAAGCCCCGTCCGGGCGTCTTGAAATGAAAGCCGCCTGGGCTTGGTGAGCTGAGGGATAATATCGGCTGTTCGCAGAATAGGGCCCGCACTGATCGAGAAAAATGCAACAAACGAGGTAAAGAGTAGGCTAATGTTTTTCTCTGGCTCGAGGTCCCGCCGGTACACGTCGATCAAATAGCCGATCACCTGAAACGAGAAAAATGAGAGGCCGAAGCTAATGGGCACAAGTCCGAGCTTCGACAAAAAGAGTGTCGAGATGCTCGCGGAGATACCGATCGTCAGCATCATTTTGCCAATTTTAAGATTCGCAGTTTTAATCTTATTTGCGATCACATAGATAACGATCGTCAGCACTAAGAACGTGAAAAAAGCGAGGGGCTCGTGGCTAAGCGTAAAGATCACGCTCATGACTAGCAGTACGATCCAAGCTTCTACTGCCGCGCTAGCATCTGCAAACTGGTACAGATTGAGTCCAATGAAGAAAAGTATCCAAAAAAATGAAGACTGCAAATCCATTTCAGAGCTCGATTTTGGAGCTAATGAGAAGAATCAGGTCCGCAATTGTTCTCAACGCGAGCACTTCAGAAGAGGAAAAGCGAATTTCAAACTCTTTTTCAAGTGAGAGGATAAGTTGTATGTTGGCAAGCGAATCCCAACCTGGAATATCTTCCGCTGAATCTTCCGGACCGATTTCTAAATTTGGATTACGAAAATTTTTTTGTAAAATTTTGGTGAGACGTTCTCGGATCACTCGAAATTTTTCTCCCGAAATTGTCACGGCAGGATTTTTTAAGATCACAAAGTTTTCCTCAGATAATTTTGAAATCCAACTCAGACGTACCTGCTTCCACTTGCGCTCGGAATACTGGGACTCGGCTATTATACGCACGTAACAAATTGATTAAGCAAGTAGCGACGCGCGCCAAAATTGGGCTCATCAAATGTGAAGCTGGACTGTGTACCTGGACAATAGATTGGGCTTTGGTGAATAAACGAAATTTCGCCATTGCTCAGGTAATTAAAATCTGCTGGAGCGGACGACGGTTTCAAGTTTAGTTACCCTGGAAATACGTCTACTGCTAAAATATTTGAATGCAGAGAATTCGTTTAGCGGGTAACGACTTATTAAGGGTTTTGAAGTGCGATATCTGCTTGCTCGGTCTTGCTGCCGCTAGCTTGTATTTACTTTCCGTTCCACATTGGCCCATATTCGTTTCTATTCTCGGGGCGTGTCTTTTCAGGCCGAAACATAAATGGCACTTCATGATGGTTGGCACCTTATGGTCTTGGATATTCACGCAAGACCTTAAGTGGCAAGAGCTCGCGCAGATTCTTAAAGCCCTTGGGCATGATGCCTCCATGTCTGAAAACTGGCTCTTTCGGGTCGGAGTGATTCTCGCGGTTCAGACACTTTGCTTCTGCTTTTTGAAATTGATCGAACGAATAGGTATGTCTCGCTACCAGGCTTTTTTGCTTCTTATCAGCATCTATTTTCTATCCATATATCTGGTTAGCCTCGTCACTCTCAATAATAATTTTGGCGTTTTCATCTGGGGAATGCTGCTTGCGTACCAGCGCTTTTTTTGGTTCTTGGGGTTCGCGGTTATTGAGCGAGATGAAAAACGGCAAACGAATTTCGGCTTGCTCCAGCAGCTTTCGCTATTTCAGCCATTCTGGGGAAATGGTTATGATGTGCCGATCCCAGGCGGCACAATTCAACTTACAAAGCTCGAAGCTAAGGCCGAAAGTGATATCCAACTTATTCGCTGGAGCGGAGTAAAATTGCTCTACTGGGTCCTCATCGTGGGAACCTTCTGCGATCTCTTCGTATGGGGACTTGGCATTGACCATGCCATCCGTGATCGCATTGCTATGTGGTTTCTTCCCGTACGGGCAAACGCCTACTCGCTCCTAATTTCCAAAAGTTTATTTGAGTACCAATTTATCGGACGCACAGGCGACACATTTGATTTTTTTGCGAGGTGGTTTTTTTTCCTTACAAATACATATATCAGAATTCTTCGAAACTTTTTGATGCCAACTGGAATCGGAGTCGCACTCTTGCGCATCAACGGGTTTCCGGCGTTTCGGCATGTCTACAATCCGCTAAAAGCGGATCTCTTCGCTCACTATTTTGCCCGTTGGCTGTATTACTATAACCAACTGATTTCTAAATTTTTCCTGATCCCGATTTTTGTACGAATTCGCATCGCTAATCAAAGTCTTCGGTATTTCATAACTCTGTTTTTCGCCGTCTTTTTCACTGGAGTTACATTCCACACTGGCGCGAGATTTTTGAGCACGCTGGCAATCGACGGATTTTCAGGATTTTTTAATCGCTACGTTTATTGCTTTCCTTATTTTCTGATTTTATCGTTGGTTGTTTCATTTTCCGGAACCTTCGAACGCAGATGTGAGAAAAGCAGCAGCCGATATTTGATCGGCCTTCGAGTGATGCTGTATGCATTTGTATTTGCACTTGTTCTTTATTGGACAAGGCTATTTGAGTGGCCAAACAGGGCCCCCGATCTAGCAAGGTTCCTCCAATTTTTTGGCTCGCTCTTCGTCATTGGTGGACCAATCTAATGGGAGAAACATTGCCAGGCGCAGATCAGATCAGAATCGCAAGCTGATGCTGCTTCAGCCGATCGATCCCTGGGGGAATGCGAGTGATCCTCATTGTCATCACTTCACACCAATGAGCATAAAGCGCGTGAATTTGAACTCGGGATAGGCGAAGTTCTTATGCCCCAGAAAGATGGTTTTACTCATGTCTGCGAAACGAGCACTCAGCTCGGCCTCACTCTTCACTCGCGCCACATGATCGGGGACAACCATATCCGTCGCTTGCAGCACCACCACAGTCCCCAGCGGAATGTTGTTCCACCACTGAAGCGAATCGAAATGTTCGCATGACGTGTTGATGACGATTGATGGGGTCGTACCAAATGAATGTGATGCAAAATCGAG
>JAYVND010000609.1:0-3501 GCA_043758635.1 Bdellovibrionales bacterium | reverse complement strand
CCTGGACTCCTTGCCCAGACCGATATTCCTAAACACGGCATATTTTCGCTCGAGCATCTCTACGTTTTTAAGCTCAGCGGTAGATTTTTCGCCGTCTGCAACCTCGACTCCGGCAAAGTATTCGATCGGAACTGAGGAATCACCGATATCACCGCCCAAGAAGACGCCAAATCTTGCGTCGGCTTTTTGATTTCCGATCTTGATTCTTATTGGCTCAAAACGCCGAAAAAGTTCAGGTGCTGTCGATTCAAGATCAGTGTCGAGACTTAGGTGTGAAACCGATGTCTGCGAAATGCCTAGCAACGTCGCAGGTCCAAACGACCGGATTTCTGGTACCCGCTGAATTCCCGCATTTATATGATGAAGCAACTTCGCATCGATTCGAGGTTTGCGTCTCGCATCTGAAGCGTTAGGTCTTCGCTTTAGCTCACCGGGGGTTACGCCATAATACGATTTGAAAGCACGAGTAAAAGCCTCTTGGGATCCAAATTGCATCGTTACCGCTATATCGAGAAAGCCAAGCGAGGACTGCGCTGAAATTTGCTCCGCCGCGACCGTCATTCGACGCCCTCGTAAGAAATGTCCGATCGAATCGCCCGTGAGCGCTCGAAAAATCCTCTGGAACTGCCAGGGCGACATCTCAAACTGCGAACAAACGCTAGCGACAGTAATAGGCTCCGCAAGATTTTCTTCAATATACTTCGCAGCCTCTAGAACTAAAGAGAAATTTGTTTCACTGTCCATCAAGTTGATTGTGCCCGAACGTTTCGAGATAGTTTTGATATTTTGTGCGGCTGATTGCGATAATTATCATTTAGATGATTACGTAGCTATTCAAAAAGGCGAGGAGCGACGGCAGGATCATTTTTAAGCGGCTTGAATTCAAACCGGAAGTCAGCTTACCGTTGATGGATGAAATGCATATGCCTACTATTATTTTTGCTCATCGGCTGCGCTTCTGTTCCTCACAACGATGAAACGCGAGCCATATCAGCGCGCACACCAGCTAATGCTTCTGGCTCATCGCTTTTGCCATTTGGTACATCGTTGCCATCAGCACTTTACCAAGGGCCAATCGAAATAAATCTAGAAGGCGCTACGAGAAAGGCGGCTAAATCCTATCTGCCTCGTCAGTACCTTGCCGATAAAAAATGGCCCCTCCTGATCATGCTGCATGGCTTTTCGGGAACGGCCGACTCAGAAGATACCTATCTTGGTCTACGCTTTCGAGTGTCGTTGAGGGGATTCATCTTGCTCGAGCCTGAGGGAACCAAGATGCCGGCAGGCACCTTGGGGCCTAATGGCGTAAATGTGGGAAGCAATCAGTTTTGGAACGCGACCGATGCGTGTTGTGACTTCGCAAAGACCAGTGTTGATGATGTCGCCTACATTTTAGGGCTGATAAAAAAAATGAAGTCGACCTACCGCATTGATTCATCACGCATCTACATCATTGGGCACTCTAATGGAGGGTTCTTGGCCAATCGATTGGCCTGTGAAAGTGGCAAAAGTTTTGCGGCAGTCGCAAGCCTGGCCGGCGGAACCTTTAAAAATCCGACCGACTGTCGTGAGCCTACACCAATCAACTACCTTCACATTCAATCAATCGACGATAAAACGATCCTGTACGGGCCCGGACCAAACTATGCCGGAGGACAGGAAACTGTTGCACAGTGGCTCAGGAAAGATGGGTGTTCAACCGCTGATTTTAGCGAGGTAAAGAGAGACTTTGTTCTTTTGATTCCTGGCATCGACACAACCGAGCAATCTTGGCGAGGGTGCTCGTCTGGCAAAGACGTATCACTTTGGACGATTCGAGCCTTTGACCGCAAAGGCGACAATCCTCATGTGCCATTATTCAACCTCGGATTTATGGACGCAGTTCTTGATTACCTCTTTGAGCATCACAACTAATTTTTTGCATTGCTCGGACGCCCGTTAAGTGCATGGGAATGGCTAGGAAATCTAATAAGATCTTGAAACGGGCTCATGGAACTAAGCAAAAATCATTATTTAAAGAACAGATGTGAATTTAGTCACAATCTCATTCGGAGGTACATTCTCGCGCTCGAAGACCAACGAATCACTTCATGGTAGCGTGAGATTTAGTGTGTCTGGTTGATTATTGAATGAGTTGTAGGAGTGATTCCTCGACTCGATTTTTCTTGTTTCCTAGCTTCTCCAGATAAGGCGTGTCAACGGGAACTCTCTGCCAGTGATACTCGAGTCGCATCGCTGTGAAGGCGAGCAGCACTTCAAGCGTTCTTTCTCCGAGAGTTTCCATGGACTTAATTCTTCGCTTCAGCTCTTTATTGACGCGCTCGATGGGATTCGTTGTACGAAGAGTGCGCCACAGTTTCTGATCGAACTTGTAGTGGGCCAGCAACGACTCAAGATCCTTTTCGATTACGCGCACCGCTCGATCTGCATCGCCCTTCATCTCGGATTTCAGCACGCTAAATGCCGCTCTCGCCGACGCTTCACTTGAAGCATACATTGTGCGGTGGGCGAGCTTTTTAAATGGCTCTCGAAGCCTCTCAGGCACTTTGGCCATGGCATTTCGGAGTGAGTGCACCCAGCATCTGCCAGTCACAGCTCTTACGAACGACTCTTCGAACGCAGTCTCAAGGCCGGGTAGGCCGTCCATGACGCCGATCTGCACTGCCCTCGGATCAAGGCCGCGCTTCATCAGGTCTTTAAATACTTCTCGCCACGACTGAGCGTTGTCTTTGGCTCCAGGCTGGATTGCGAGGATGCTCATACGATTATCTTGGTCGACGCCTAGAACAACGAGTGAGGGCTCCTTCTCGGTCGAACCACGGCGTTGGATGCGGAAGTTCGTGCCGTCGATAAATAGTGCCCAGTATTTTTTCTCGATCGGTCGCTCAAGCCACGAGAGAGCCTTCTCTTCGATGACATCAAGAGACTTTGTAACTGTGTCGCTCGACACCTCAACGCCCAGTACGCGCTTTGAGACCATCGCCAAGACTCTGTTTGAGAACCCCGCTAAGTGCAAAACTGCGATATCCTCTTTCAAGCGTGGGTCGATCTGCTCTCGGTGCGGAATGACTGAGCTTTTAAATGCTCGCTTGCGATCCGTTGGCATTCGAATCCTCAGGCAGCCAACACCTTTCAGCGCGTACTCTCGCTCGCGGACGCCGTTGCGCTTATTTGAAGCCTGGTCCGCTCGGCCAAGGAATAAATCCATCTCGGTTTTAAGGAGCGAATTGAAGAAATCGCTCACGCCATTTCGAATTTCAGTTGAGATTGTCTCAAGCGCAACCGTGCGGTTCTCTCTGAACTTTTCCAAAGCCTGAACGAGCTCCGGGATCTTGATCTCTACTTTGATAATTCCCATGCGCAGATTCATAACTGATGTCCTCTCGCCGGTCACCTTGACCCGGCTGTCTGGACACACTTTTTCTTACGCTACCCACTTCATCGATCAACCTTTCACGAGTCACAAGCTCAACAAAATTCTCGTCATCGGCTAAAATCGGG
>JAYVND010000608.1:0-3505 GCA_043758635.1 Bdellovibrionales bacterium | reverse complement strand
CCGCCAACTGATCGCCAAAATTCGAAGCACAAAGATTGTACGCATGTCCTTCGGTGTCTTTTAAGAACTCGCGAATGCGCGTCGGAGGTCCATCTGGGTCCATCTGGCAATTGTCGAGCGCCAAGACTCCGTAAGTCGAAATCTTGCTCGAGTCGCCAGCTTTCAAATCCGTCAGACCTTTTGAAAGCGCTTCCGGAGTGTACGGGCTGTCATCGTTTGCATCCGTCACAAAGATCACCGCAAGATTTGCATCTGGTCGATAGAATCCTGCGTTCTGTCCGTTGACCGCAGCCAGGACCGGAGAGAACGAGTCCTCATACTCAGGACCGCCGGCATCCACACCACATGCACTGTGTTCGCGTGATCCGGCCGCACCAGCGCAACGCGCTTCAATACCGACCTGGAGCGAGGCACCCAAGATGGCCGCATAGCCGTCGGTACGTGAGACGAACTGTGGCCCCGCAACCGCTTGCCCCGGATGAGCTGGATCCTTCAATGAGCGCAACTTTCCAAGTGGATAAAACTTTCCTGCTGGAACAACCGAACCGTAACGACGACTGTCGAAGACCGAGACCACACCGATATGGAAATCGACATTTTTGTTGGCTTCAAAAGCTTCTACAAAACGACCCACGTTTGCTTTGAGATTTTCTTGGTGAACATTCATGGATTCAGATGTGTCGATCACGAAAAGCACATCAACTTTTGGCGCAGAGATCGCATCACGCTTTGCATTCGAAATATCGGTAACTGTCACCGGAGCTTCAGCAGGCGAGACGAGAGGTGAGTTCTTGGGAGCGCAAGCCATCATCGCAATCGACGAAAGCATCACAAACCCTAGACCTAAGTTTTTCGCCGTCGACAATACGTTTGATGACAAAACTAAATTCAACTGCGAACTACCGGTTGAAATACGATTTGAACTACGTTCTAAGCTGCCATTTGAAATACTATTCACTGTTTTCACATTCCACGTCCTTCACTACCGCGAGTGCTCACGTGTGATGTGATGTCCTCTTTCGGGCATCCACTCACGCGAACTTGGTAATTGTCGACTTCATCCATCCAAACTTCCTTTTCCTCACCCTGCGGGATTGGAAAACTCAAATCGTCCGATGCTTTGGTGATCTTTGCGGGAGCCGGCATATGCTCCTTCAAATTGTCATCCATGTACAGGCGCTGAATTGCTTCGGCCTCAACCAAATTCAGTTTCTGAATCGTCTCTTTGACGTCTTTCAAATTTCGAGCAGCTGATGCATCGAACGACTGAGACGCTGTCCATGTCTTTACACGGTCACGGTAGCTCTCTTTGAACGCTTTGAGATCACGAAATAGTGCCGGGTAATCACAAATTCTTAAGTGAGCAAGAGCGGATAAAAAGTAAGACTCTGACGAGGCCTTATCTTTGAAGAGCGGCGACAAAGCTGTTTTTAACTGAGCAAGTGCATCATCAGGCTGACCCATTTGCGTGTACGACCATGCACGCTCTTCGAGAGCGTTGAACCACGCATCCGAACCAGGCATGACTTTACGATACTCAGTTACAGCTTCTTTGCAGCTTCCTTGTTGATACAAGACGCGACCAATCGATAGCTGAACCTGTGCGCGTTCGTCATCGGGAAGCTTTTCTTTTTCGAGACTGCGCAATGTTTTTAGAGATGCTTTCGTATCTCCTGCGAGGGCGAGAGACAAAGCTTGCGTGTGCAGCGCTTTGTAATCCGCGGCCCACGCAGGAGAGCTCAGAGACAAACCGACGCTCACCAGAGCAGCAGCCGGTCCAAAGCTCAGACAACGCACGAGGGCTTGAGTCGTTTTCATAACAGAATCCCAAAACCAAGGTTCGCAGCAATCGTATTCAGAGTGCGACTGCCCGAATAACTTTGGTCAGTGTAAGTTTGGTAACGAACTTCAAAACGCGATGTCAGGTGGTTTGTTAACCAAAAGCCAATACCTCCACCCGCCGTCCAAGTCGGAGAGTTGCTCGAAGCAAACTGAACCTGACCAGCACCCGCAAGGCTGTAAACGTCAAACTGAACAACGGAGAGATCAAAAAAGTTCATCTTTCCGTAGAACATATACCAGTCAGCCATAGCCAAGAGCTGTGATTGCGGAGCATCGATTTGCGGCACGCTGTAAGCAGAACCGTTTCCGCGAGCTGTATTCGCCGCTTGGTATTGCTGCTGACCATCCGACGTTAAGCTGCTAAATGCCTTTTGGTAACGAACACCGAGTGAGAATTTTGGAGTGATATGCAAATCAATCTCGCCGCCGATATCTTGCGTGTTCAAATACGAGTCACCCGTGTTGAGTGGCGTGTACACACCTTGAATTTCAAAGCGCCAGTGGCGGTCCACTGTGCGACCTTGAACAACGCCCACTCGCGTGTGCGCATCGAGCTGATTGGCGCGACGGACAATCTGTTGATTGCTTCCGAGACTCTCCAACTCATCATTCGCATCGGCTTTCGCAAAATTCGAACTCAACACGGTTAAGGCCAAAACGGAAAATGTCGAAACGAGGTTCAAAAGATTCAATTTAGAATTTAGACGGCGTTTCATTTGCCACCTCCGTTAGTTGATGTGCGAACTGGCGCTGAAGTTTTAGTTTTATCTGGTGTCGCTGCTGCTGCCGTCGGCGCAGATGTCGGCGCAGATGTCGGCGCAGAGGCCTTCGGTGCAGGTGCCGTCGGAGGCTGCGTCGCAGCAGCCTTTGTTGCGGGTGTCGTAGCTGAGGGCGTCGACGAATTTGCTGCAACAGCTGCAGGTGCTGTCGCCGCTTTGCGAGCGACTTCAAATTCCACAACCTGATCCAAAGACTCGATGCCTGACGAAGAATTTACGCGGAAGATCACATGGGCTTTTGCGGCTTTCGCCCCCTGTGGCATCGTGATGCTCGAACCGTCAAACATGACATCAAACTTAAAGAGATTATTTCCGAGGGGTTTTGCTTCGCCACGAACAAACACCCCCATCGATGCATCAAACTTTGGAATGTCGCCCGCAGCCGTCATTGTTTTATCCGAGAATGCGATGAGTGAGGGCTGACGGCTCCCGTTTGAACTCACGTCTTTTACGGTGACCGAAAACATCTGACGTTTTCCTTCAGCCGCGCCAACAACCACCTCTACGTTCTGGAACGTTGGCGTGTCTTCGCTCTTCAATAAAACAAAAGTGAATGAACGGTATGGTACAACGTATTTGAGTTTCTCCAAAGCTGCAGCGTCGGTGCTTGCATCTGGCACTAGCGTCAAAACAAAATTGTATGGTCGTTTGTTGTCCGAACCCAAAGTTCCAAACTTAGGCGACCAAGTGAGCGCAATCTGATCTTTGTGCGCAGGATCGTTTGCAGCCACTGCCGCAAGCGTGATGCCTTGATCACTCGGAAGACCGGCTTGTTGAATTGTGTACTTGACCCCGGCAATTTGCAGGTTGGGTTGGAAGTAGTAGGTATTCGAATGGCCTTCATAGAAATACATATATTGAGTCAACGCATCGATGTTCAAAAT
>JAYVND010000607.1:0-3516 GCA_043758635.1 Bdellovibrionales bacterium | reverse complement strand
ATTCTCGCTCTGATGCTGGCTCAAAGCTTTGACCGTTCGTGGCCCGCTTTGCCAGCTGCTTTGCACTTGCGCGTTTGAGATTAAGGTCGATGCAGATTTTTGCAAACTGGCCCTTGTTCACAACTTTATTCGCTAAGTCCAATCCGCCCATTGCATCTTGCGCATATATCACCGCCCCTTCGCCGTACGCAGGCAAGATTCTTTTTTCGACAAAACTCCTCGAGAGTGCCGCTCCACCGACAAGAATCGGAGTTTGAATTCCGGCACGTCGCAAATCTTCGACGGTTGCTACCATCTGATGCGCCGATTTTACAAGGAGTCCCGATAGCCCGATAATGTCAGGTTTATGCTCTCTGACAGCATTGATCAATTGCTCAGGCGCAACTTTGATTCCGAGATTGATCACTTCGAAACCATTATTGCTCAAAATAATTTCGACCAGATTTTTCCCGATGTCGTGAACATCGCCCTTGACGGTCGCGACACAAATTTTCCCGCGAGAGACAATTTCAACTTTTTCCATGTGTGGTTCTAGAAATAAAACGGACGCCTTCATCACTTCGGCACTTTGCAGAACTTCGGCGACGATGAGTTTGTTCGCGCTAAAGAGGCGACTCACTTCATCCATTCCGCGCATCAGTGGGCCATTGATAATATCCATTGGCTTGTTCGTTTTGAGCGCCTCGGCTAAATCCTCGAGCAACCCCTCTTTACTCCCTTCAACCACACTCCCTGACAATCTCTGATGGAGAGGCTGGAGGGAACGATCTTTTTTTGCCCGAACCTTTTGATCCCGAAATTTGGCCACAAACTGAGCGAGCGCTTTGTCAGATCCGTTGAAGAGCAAATCCTCAGAGAGCGCAATATCCTCTGGACTTAGGCTCGCATAGCGCTCAATTTTTTCAGAATTCACAATGGCGAAATCAAGACCAGCCTTAACACAGTGATAAAGAAAAACTGAATTGAGAACCTCACGTCCCGCCGGTGGAAGTCCGAAGCTCACATTCGAGATTCCCAAAATAGTTTTGCATTTTGGAAATCGATCCTTGATTAAGCGAATTGCTTCGATTGTTTCGGGAGCAGAGCTCCGATACTGCGCATCGCCCGTGACGCATGGAAAAACCAGCGGATCAAAATAAATGTCCTCTGCCTTCATTCTGTATTTGACCGTGAGTAAATCGAAGGAGCGGGTGGCGATTTCTAATTTTCGAGCACGAGTGACACCCATCCCTTGCTCCGGGTCTTCGTCGATGGTTCCGACCACGACAGCGGCGCCGTATTTCAAAGCCATCGGCACCACTGCTTCGAAGCGGTCTTCGCCATCTTCTAAATTGATCGAATTTAAAACGGCTTTGCCCTGGCAATATTTGAGCCCCATTAAAAAAACCGCCGGGTCCGTAGAGTCGAGCATAATCGGCACTCGGATTTTCTTCACCACGAGTTCTAAAAATTTCTCGATATCGCCGACTTCGTCTCCGTCGGGGTCAGCTAAACAAACGTCGATAATTTGCGCACCCGATTTGACCTGAGCGCGCGCGATTTCGGTGGCTTCATCAAATTTTCCGGCCTTAATCAAATCTTTGAACCTGCGACTCCCAATCACATTGGTTCGCTCACCAACGATCACCGGAGATAGCTCCGCCGTTATCTCAAGCACGTCGACTCCCGAAAGTAGTGAGCGCGAAATCTCATCGGGAACTCGTGGTTTTAATTTTTTCACGGCATTGGCCAGAGCACGCACGTGCCCTGCGTGGGTTCCACAGCAGCCACCGACGAAATTGATCCAACCCTTTTCAACAAAATGCACGAGAGACTTCGTGAGCATATCGGGAGTTTCTAAATAACAACCGTCCTCGTTCGGTAAACCGGCATTTGGCACGCACGCCACTCGAAACGGCGAAAGTCTTGCGAGACCTCGAATGTGATCCGTCATGAAATCAGGACCGGTTGCGCAGTTGAGACCTAGGTAAAAAAGATCTCGATTTTGCAAAGCTGCGGTCAGCGCTTCGACCGACTGGCCCGCAAGCATGGTGCCGGTGCTTTCGATGGTCGCAGAGACCGCAACTGGCATCGTTTCGCCGCGCTCAGCAAAAAGGCGATCCACCGCAAATAAGGCCGCTTTTATATTTCGTGTGTCGTTTGCGGTCTCAATCAAAAAATAGTCGGCGCCACCGTCAAAGAGTCCAGAGACTTGAACAAAATAATGTTCAATCAGTTGCTCAAACGTCACGCCACCCATGATCGAAAGCGCTTTGGTCGTGGGCCCAATCGAACCGGCGACGTAATGCAGATAATTCAAATCCCGCTTACTATTGCTGCCAGCGTGAGTAGTTTCAAAATCTGCGCAAGTCTGACGCGCAATCGCGGCCGCTCTTCGATTGATTTCGTAGGCGTGATCTTGAAGGCCGTATTCGGCAAGTACGAGTGCCGTTGCTCCAAATGTATTGGTCTCAACAATATCGCAGCCTGCATCTAAATAAGTTCGATGAACATGACGTACGATTTCAGGCCGGAGCAAAACCAAATTTTCGTTGCAGCCTTCATACAGTGACCCACCGAAATCTTTTGCGGTCAAATCGAGAGCCTGAAGAGCCGTACCAGTTGCGCCATCCAAAACTAGAATCCTTGCGTTGGAGGCTTCGATCAACGACTTAGATCTTGCGCTTCTCTGCTCTTTCGAGAATTCAGCAGAGCCGATGGCTTGGAGTTCATCTGCCGTATACAAGGTTGGATTGAGTGCTGAACTTCGTGATTTCGTTCGATGAGACTTATCTGGCGACACTGTGACGTTACCAACTCTCTCGAAAACTTGTTCAGGGTGTTTTTTAAGTGTGAGTGCTTCGGCCCTGGGGTCAACCGCAAAAACTCAAACCAAAAGCAACAGTAAGAATCGCCGCTTTTCACGGCAGCGATTCTTACTTTACGCTCAAATTTTTAACGCGACAAGCTCCCAGACCTGGCGAGCATGTTTCAACCGGTCATTTTCCCGAGGCCTGGATCGTTTTAAACATACGATCCATGACGTTCGAGAACCCGTTGGTATAATCGGATTCAATTAATTCGAAGTTTACGTCTGGGTGCACTCCGTAGTTCTCAACCAGCTTCCCGCCTTTGCGGTACATGAGACTCGTTGTCAGGCGGTAGCCTATATCAGAGATCGTTCGATCTCTGAACTCTTCCACAGAACCGCCGGCACCCATGGTGCGCACTCCAACCAAAGTCACTCGGCCGTAATCTTGAAGGACCGCCGGCGTTGCATCGCCACCAGACGCATCAAATTCGTTGATCATAAAGTAAATCTTTTTTGTGTAAGTTTGCGGCTTGAGGAGGTCAATATGTGTCGCCTCCGAAATCTGCTTCATGATGGGGCTGCCCGCAATCATTTGATCTTGTGCCCGCTCTAGGAACTCACTCATGATACGCAATGAGACCGGTTGGCTGAGGTCGGCGCCGGTTTCAAATGCCGTGCGCACGGATTCGAAGTCCCTGCGGAGTCGGGCCACATAGCTAGCTTTT
>JAYVND010000606.1:0-3522 GCA_043758635.1 Bdellovibrionales bacterium | reverse complement strand
TCCAGGAGCTTATCGTAAGCACTCACGTTGAACCTAGCTGCGTAAACCCTACGGACTCCAAAGTCCATCTTATAAAGGGCCCTCAACTGAGAGCCTCTAAAATTTACTCATCATTCCTCAATGACTCGTAAATTATGCGTCTTTGCGCGTTGGTACTGCCGTGTTTGGATCCCATCCAACCGGTGGCCATCCATCAACTTTCATCCCTAGGTTCAAGCCCATTTCAGACAAGATCTCTTTGATCTCGTTGAGCGACTTGCGACCGAAGTTCTTTGTTTTCAGCATCTCTGCTTCACTTTTCGACACCAATTCACCGATGTAACGGATGTTGGCATTCTTCAAGCAATTTGCAGAGCGAACCGACAGCTCGAGATCGTCGACCGAACGGAACAAGTTCTCGTTCAGCTGCGGGCTCTTCGCCTCTTCTTGTTCAACGTCAGGCTCAATGCTTTCGTCGAAAGTCAGGAAGATTTGGAGCTGCTCTTTCAAGATTTTCGAACCTAAAGAGATCGACTCTTCTGGTTTCAAAGATCCGTCTGTCCACACCTCAATTGTCAATGCGTCGTAATCCGTACGCTGGCCAACGCGTGCGTTGGAAACGTTATAGTTAACGCGACGAATTGGGCTGTAGAGAGCATCAACGCCAATGAAGCCAACAGGAAGTTGTTGGTCATTTTCGTCAGCTGCTACAAAGCCGCGACCGTAAGTGATGACAAGTTCCGCGTTGAACTTCGCATTTGCACCAAGAGTCGCGATAGGCTGGTCGGGATTCAAAACTTCGATCTTATCCGTAGTTTGAATATCACGAGCCGTTACAACACCAGGACCGTTCTTCGTAATACGAAGAGTTTGCGGCTCTGGAGAGTACTGCTTAAACCGAATCTGTTTAAGGTTCAAAATGATGTCAGTTACATCTTCCATCACGTCGGTGATAGTAGAAAACTCGTGCAAAACACCGTCGAATTTCACCGCCGAGCATGCTGAGCCCATCATCGAGCTCAACAAAATACGACGAAGTGAATTTCCGAGGGTTACACCATAGCCGCGCTCGAGAGGACGAACCATGAAACGGCCGTAGTCCTCGCGAAGAGTATCGCGATCGACTTCAAAAGCTTTGGGCTTAATCAGATCGCGCCAGAATTTATAATAATGCTCTTGCATAAGCGTCTCCCGATTTCTTGATTACGTGAGTGACTTGTTGAAAGACGATCACTCGTCTCTCATCGAATGAACTCAGACAAACCGAGTTCATTCAATTTGCGGACCCTGCCAAGAGCGTCCGCGTTCGTTTACCTGAGATTCAGATTAACGAGAGTAGTACTCAACGATCATGTTTTCTTCGACTGGCAGAGAAATATTCTCTCTAGAAGGCATGTCCTTTACAACACCTTTAAAGGCGCCGTGGTCAGCTTCCAACCAGCCTGGGATCTCACGTTTTTTAACGGATTCAATCGCGCCCATAACTTTGTTTGTCTCGCGGCTCGATTGACGAACCTCTACAACATCACCTTTGCTTACGTTCAAGCTAGGAATGTTGCACGACTTGCCGTTGAGCATGAAGTGATTGTGCGACACGAGGTGGCGCGCTTCACGACGGCTCGATGCAAAACCGAGAGTGTAAACAACGTTATCAAGACGAGTTTCCAGAAGGCGAAGAAGTTCTGTTCCTGTTACTTCGCGGCGGCGGTCCGCCTCAAAGAAGTAACCGCGGAATTGCTTCTCGCTCACTCCGTAGTAACGCTTTGTCTTCTGCTTCTCACGAAGCTGAAGAGCGAACTCGGAGAACTTCAAGCGGCGCTCGCCGTGTTGTCCTGGTGGGTATGGACGACGCTCAAACGAGCACTTGTCCGTGAAACAACGGTCACCCTTAAGGAACAATTTCATATTCTCGCGACGGCACAATTTGCAGACGCTATTAGGAATGCAGCTCACAGCATATCTCCTTAAATTCTACGACGCTTAGGCGGGCGGCATCCGTTATGAGGCATTGGAGTCGTGTCACGCATACTCGAAACACGAATTCCAGCAAGTGCCAACGAGCGGATAGCAGGTTCGCGACCTGCGCCGGGCCCTTTGAGGAAAACGTCAACCGAACGGAGACCTTGTTCCATGGATTTCTTTGCTACATCTTCGGCCGCAACCTGTGCTGCGAATGGAGTGCCTTTACGGCTTCCTTTGAACCCAAGGTGGCCAGCACTCGACCATGCAATCACTTCGCCCGAAGGGTCCGTGATCGAAATAATCGTATTGCCGAAGCCAGCTTGTACATAGCAACGTCCGTGAGGAACGCTTTTTCTAACTTTTTTCTTAGTAGTCTTTTTGCCAGCCATTTCAGTTGGTCTCCTTAGACGGCTTTTTTCTTATTCGCGACAGTTTTACGAGGACCCTTGCGAGTGCGCGCATTTTGACGCGTGCTCTGACCACGAACTGGGAGACCTTTACGGTGTCTCAATCCACGGTAGCAACCGAGATCCATTAGACGTTTGATGGCCATTCCAACTTCACGGCGAAGATCACCTTCGACTTTGAAATTGCCTTCGAGGTATTCACGGATTTTCGCGATATGTGCGTCCGTTAATCCATCGGTGCGAAGCTCAACCGGAAGTTTTGCGAATTCCATGATCTCAGCCGCGCGAGTCTTGCCCACTCCATAAATATATTGGAGTGCGATTTCAACGCGCTTGTTTCTAGGAAGATCGACTCCTGCAATACGAGCCATAGCTTACCCCTGTCTCTGCTTGTGCTTCGTGTTCTCGCAAATTACGCGAATAACACCTTTACGCTTAATAACCTTGCATTTGTTACAAATGCGCTTAACTGAAGCTCGAACCTTCATGTTTAGCCCCCACTGAGCTCTCTTAGCTCTTCTACAGCTTTCATTTCCGTCGAGGCACGAGGCCCAAACGAATCTAGGAAAACCCAATAATTAATCCAGATGCTGAACTTAACAGCTGCTTCTTGCTCAATCATCCGGCAGCCCCCGGAGAATCGAACGAAATGACTGAAGTACACAAACATCAGTCACCTGAATAACGCGGTCGGTTTTTTTAACACCCACGAAATTCGAAGTCCAGCTAAATTCATAATTAAATAACATAGAAAATGAACTTAACGCAGAACCTTCCTTGAGCTATTTCGGCTCATGGAAAGCACCTCATCCCCTCGGCGATTGGCTTAAACCAAAGCTTCGTTGACGCGCTTGTAAACATCTTCAGTGCTACCGATGCCGCTCACCTCTAAGTAAATTCCACGTTGAGCGAAATATGCTTTCAACGGGCTTGTACTTTTATCGTAAGCTTCAAGGCGGGTACGGATCACATCCTCGTGATCGTCTTTTCTCTGAACAACTTGCCCGCCGCATTTATCGCAGACGCCGTCGATTTTATTCGGCTTTGTACCTACGTGGTAGACAGTCCCACATGCAGTGCAAACCCGGCGTCCTGCTAATCGACTCATTAGAGTCGCGCGCGGAACCTCGAGAAAAACAGCTTTGCCGATACTCGTCCCATTTTTAGCAAGAAG
>JAYVND010000605.1:0-10871 GCA_043758635.1 Bdellovibrionales bacterium | reverse complement strand
TGAAAAAAAGCATCAGTTCAGATGGCAAAACCAAATGGTGACGAGCGGCCACGGCCGTTGAATCCATCAACAGGCGGCCAAGATCGACATTCTTCATCGAAAGACCAAAATGCGGCGCCAATAGATCTTGGAGATCTTTAGCAAATTGATCGACGTTCACATGACCTTGATAGGGGGCGAGCTCGACGTATTCGTACGCCAGTCGTTCGTAGTCTTCAGTGTAGAGCGAAACAAACAGAGCCGCGATCGCGTCCTGAACTCGACGGTTCAAGCGACCGACAATTCCGAAATCGACTAAACCAACTTTGCTGTCGGGCATGATGAAAATATTGCCGGCATGGAGATCACCATGAAAAAGACCAAATTTGAATACCTGCTTGAAGTAGCAACGAATTCCAATTCGCATCACTTCTTGGCGGTCAATCCCCACCTGTTCAAGTGACGCTTTTTGCGAGAGTGGAATTCCTTTGAGGTTTTCCAAGACCAAAATGCGGCGCGAGCAGTAGTCAAAATAGACTTCCGGGATAATGACGTTCGGGTCAGATTTAAAGTTCTCTTGGAATCTGCGAATATTATTCGCTTCTATAATAAAATTTGTCTCAAGCTCGAGCGACTTAAAGAACTCATCAACAATTCCAACGGGATTGAAGACGCGCACTTCGGGAACGTACTTTTGCAAGAGCTCCGCAACATAGTACAAAATATTGAGATCGTCAGCGATGACGTCAACAATGCCCGGGCGCTGGACTTTGACAACCACCTCGGAGCCATCGTGCAAAACTGCGCCGTGCACCTGCGCGATACTTGCGGCCCCCAAAGGCGATGTTTCAAAACTCGCAAAAATCTCCTCGATGCTGTCACCGAGTTCATCCTCAATCAGAGATTTGATTGAGCTAAACGGCAGAGCTGCGACATTGTCGTGAAGTTTTTTAAACTCCTCAACAAAATCGTCTGGCACCAAATCGGGCCGCGTCGCAAGAACTTGGCCAAGCTTTACAAACGTCGGACCGAGTTCTTCAAACGCCATTCGCGTGCGTTCAGCTGCGGTGAATTTATCTATCTCACTTGCTGGCGTGAAGCGCTCGAGAATAAATCTACCGAGCCTAATTTTTTCCGCGAGATTTTGAAACCCGTTCTTTGCGAACACCGCCACGATCGTTTTCAGTCGTCCCGCGTTTTTCAGTGTCGCCGCGGTTCTTTGTACGCTTCGAATCAGCCCCTTCTTTTCCGACCGATCCCGGCTGCTTCGCTTGTTGGTTCGTCCCGCCCACTGGCTTCGACGAGTTCCCGCCGCGTTTCGATTCGGATTTCTGGGTTCGCTCACGTTTAGATCCTCTCGACTTTTTCATAGGCGGCTGATCCCCACGAGGACCACCGCGCGATCCGCGCTCAACAATGCCTTCGCCATCTAACAAGTCTTCAAGCGATTGGTTATCAGAGCTACCATCTCCAGCTACCTCAGGAGGAACTTTCGATAACATAAAGTCAATTTTGCCAAATTCGGTATCCACTGAAGCGACAAGGATTCGAACCGTATCGCCAATAGTGTAGGCCATGCCGTTTCGTTTGCCCACGAGCCGAAGGTTTTCTTCGTCGAAAATAAACCGATCATTCCCGAGATTCTCGGCCTTGACCAAACCATCGACATCGAACTGCCGGAGCAGGACAAAAATTCCAAATTTCGCGACTGACGAAATCATCCCTTCGAACTCTTCGCCGACATATTTCTTCATGAAACGTGCTTTTTTAATGGCGATCAGTTGCCGCTCTGCTTTGACCGAACGCTGTTCGCACCCCGAAAGCATTGTCGCTGCTGACTGCAGATCATCTTCAGTCATTTGCAGACTTCGATACTTCGGATATAAAACGCTCTTAATCTGACGATGGGCGATTAAGTCCGGGTACCGACGGATTGGCGAGGTGAAGTGCGAATAATGCTCAAAGCCCAAACCAAAATGACCGACGTTATTGGCCGAATATTTTGCCTGATTCATCGAGCGCAACGTCAGGATATTTAAAACTTGCGCGCCTGGTTTGCCATGCATTGCCTCAAGCGCCTTCGTGAGCTTCTTCTGCAATTTCCCTTCGCCAAGGGAGGCACCCCCACCAAAATTGTAGAGATATTTTGAGAGCGTCTCAATGTTGTCTTCGTTCGGCTCTTCATGAATCCGGTAAATGCCTTCAATGTTGTTCGCATCAAAGAACTTGGCAGTGCAAACATTGGTGATCAACATGAGCTCTTCAATCAAGCGATGCGCAAAGAGACGCTCCGACTTGATAATGTCAGTTGTCTCCCCACTTTGATCCACAACCACATGAGTTTCAGGGATCTCGAGATCCAGCGAGCCATCGCGGAATCGCTTCGCCATTAGAATCTTAGCAAGATCGCGCGCGATTAAGATGTTCTCTTTCACGTGACTTAATTTTGGTGGGCAGTTGCCGTCGATCACTTCTTGCGCTTCGCCGTAAATGACACGAGCTTTCGACTCCATCACTCCCTCATAAAAACGCGAGCTCTCAACGCCGCCCTCGTGATTGATTTGCATATCGCAAACAAAACAAAGGCGCGTGACCGCAGGCTTCAGTGAGCAAAGCTCATTTGAAAGCTCTTCTGGTAGCATCGGAACCACGTAATTTGGGAAGTACGTCGAGGTTCCACGCTCGTAAGCTTCTTCGTCGAGCGTCGTTCCGGGCTTCACATAATGACTGACATCGGCGATTGCGACAATCAAGTGGAACCCGCGCGCGTTCTTCTCTACAAAAACAGCATCATCAAAATCGCGCGCAGTTGCGCCGTCGATCGTAATTAAGTTTAGTTTACGAAGATCTTCGCGGTCCTTGATTTCGCTCTCAGTGACTTCCCCGCCATAGCGACGTGCATCCGCCAGAGCATTTTTTGAGAACTCATCCGGAATATTTTTAGTGTAAATCACTCGCTTCACATCATTCAGCGGATTTTCGAGATCCCCAATACGTTCAATCACTTTTCCGAGAAATTCTTGGTCCGGCCCAGGGTACTGAACGATTTCGACGGCGACCATATCGCCTTCGATTGCATTCATCGCGTCTTTCGCTGGAATGCGAAGGTCCGCGCCCCAACCATGATCTTCATCAAGTATCACTCCGTAGCGAAGATCTACCGGCAGATACTTCCCAACCACACGCTTGGTGACGTGCGTGAGTATTTTTTTGATTTCGCCAAAAAGTCGATCGCTCTCTTTGTCGTGACGGTTCTGATAAATCTCCGCCTCAACTCGGTCATTGGTCATCACACCGTTCATCCATTGACGTGAGATGTATGCATCAGGGATCGTGCGATCATCCGGAATCAAAAACCCGTAGCCATCTGGATGACGTTTAACGAAACCTTCAACCCATTGTGCGCCGGCCGACGATGCGCGAGACTGCGAACGGGACTGCGAGTGAGACGCCGAACGGGATTTCTGATCCTTCGAGCCGTGATCGGAAGCGCTAGAGTCGCGACCTGAAGCACCGGAGCCCCGAGTGTTCCCTCCTCGCGCTCCGCGATCTCCGTCGCGAGGTGCATTGCGAGAGCCGCGACGCCCGCCCGAAGGCTCATCCTTTGATACACGCAGTTGCTCATCATTTCGACCACGACCATGCGGTTTGTCGCGGCCACCTGCTCCTCTGCGAGTCGAACGCGGGCCACTTTGCTCGGTCTCTCGCTGCCCTTGGCGCTGGCTCACGCGGCCACCTTGCGGGCGCTCGGCTTCTTCACGAGAGTTGAAAGATTTTTTCGAGCGTGACGCGATTTTTTGTTCGCCACGATCGTTCAAAAGCCGTTCGCGAGCGCCAGAACCGACCGCAGATTTCGCATTCGGAGTCGGTCCACTACGATTGAAAACCGGCTTCTCCGGCACAGCTACTTTTTCTTTTGCCGGAGGCGCAAAGAAATTCATAATCTGTTTTAATTTACTGATCTTAGGTGCGGCTTTCTCAGCTGGCTCTGAAGCTTTCGGCGCGGACGGCCCGCTTCGCGCAGAGGGCCCTGGGTTGCGGCCGCCGTCATTGCTCCGACTGCTGCTGCTCGAGCCGCTGCGCTCAGGTCTGAAGTTTGACCGAGGTGTTGCTGCACTTGGCGCTCGAGTTGACATTCCGAGCACTTCGCTCAGGCTTCGCGCATTGCGAACCTGTTTTTTGCCAGTCGATTTTCCAAATCCCTTGCGGCGATCCGAAGGCGATTCTTCACTAGGCCGGTCGTTGTCATTACCACGTCGACCTAACTTCTTTCCGCCAGCACTCGAGGCTTTGCGGTAATCCTTTGGATTTTCCGAGCGGTCGTCAGACCGTTTTGCAGACGTTTTGCTCCGTTTTCCCGAGCCATCGTTTTGCTTGTCTGGTTGCTTTGTCGACTGACCTTTTTGCCCTTGACCGGCGGCTCCCCGGGATTTCTTATTCATTAATTTTTACGCTAACATGCAGGTTTGAGCCTTACAACCTGCCAGCCCGTGCGAAATCGTTCACAATCCCAGATTCCTCAGTTGATTTCGCCATTAAATTTCGTTAGGGTTTTCGTTCTTCAGGCACTTCGCTTCCTATGCCCGGGTGGTGGAACTGGTAGACACGCGTGGTTCAGGTCCACGTGCCGTAAGGTATTGCAGGTTCAAGTCCTGTCCCGGGTACCACTTTGGTTTCGCAAGTTTAAGTGCCTTCGAAATAAACAGAATGAAGCGATTGGTAGATGAATATCCCATCATTCACATGGTTAGATGAATCTACCAACCTTGTATCTCCAATCTTTTCACATTCAACTTTTCTATTCGAGAATGTTTCGCATGCCTTAGGAGCGTTTATTTGACGAGAAGAAATCGATACAACATCTAGAAAATTCTTATGATCTGTCGAGATCTGCATAGTTGAGATAATTTGCAAAGTCTGCTTTCTTCACGCGAAGGGCCAGCTGACTCCCTTTGCCTGACGGCGAGAATGCTTTAAGGGTACTTAATTTTTGCATTCGTTGGATCTTCGAAACAGAAGTTGTCAGTCAGTTTCCGTTTAATCAAGGCGTAATTAGAGAAATCAAGATTCGAAAAATCATGTGCCCAAACGAGCATTTTCACGAATGGTGTAGCTCCCGCCTGTCTTGAAAGGGCTGAACTTCAGCAAGCAGATACATCATCATAAAGACGGCTCTGAGAATTAACTGTGCTCACTGCTATCACGAGCGCAGAGAATGGGTCGTCTAATCCGAGGTTTCTGGTACCATTCTTCAGAATCTCGAACATTATATTTAAATTGGGGCCGAATCTTTCAGCAATTTAGAATGCAGTTCTCGGGTAAGTGCCTCAATCCTCTGACTCAGCTGCCGGTTTGATTCTGTTAGTGCTGTGTTCTGCGTGAGGAGCTGAATCAGGAGAGCTGTCTGCTCAGCTGCAGCGCTCTGTCTCTCAGAGCTAGCTTGGGCAAGTGCTTCTCTATGAAGTGCATCTGCTTCTGCATGCACTTTGTCTCGCTCCGCCTGCCTCGTTTGAGCGAGCAAAATAAGAGGGGCAGCGTAGGCGGCTTGTAAACTAAAAGCCAAATTTAGCAATATGAATGGATACAGGTCGAACTTTGTGAATCCATATACATTCGAAAATATCCAGACAACGACCACCGCGGTTTGGCCAATCAGAAAACCGGGAGTACCAAAGAATCTAGCGAAAGCCTCAGCACCGCGAGCAAACGAATTGTCGCCGAACACTGAATCTAAATGAAGATGAGGCAGGTGATACCGAAAAAATTTTTCTTTTTGGAGCACACTGCTTTTAAACTTGTTGATATCGTTCGATTTATCCATGGTCTACCTCCGACGCGCGTTAAGCTGGTGACTTGATATACCATCAGCGATCCTGCGCGTCCCTAAAACTAGAGTACACATTAGCGCATTCCGGGAGCGCCAGAAAATGAAATGCGATTGTACTCAGTTGTAAAAATTTGCGTTATGCAATCTCGAGCAGATGAATGAGGCAAGTCTCGACGAAAAAAAAGAACGACTGAGTTTTATAGTTCTCCCGATGAGCTGGTCACTTCGAATTACGCACCAGTATCTGTCGCCGCCCATTTCGCAAAACAGGAAACAAAAATGCTTCTCCAGAAAAGCGATAAGTTCGGCATTTGTTTCGTGAACAACGTAGGCGTGTGCGATCAACATTTTTTTGCTGAGCCGACGCCACCCCTGCTGACGGCTTATACACCACGATGGGCCCAAAAATTTTTGGGATATTAATGACGAAAGCACACTCACGACCAGGATTGTCTTGGACGGTAATTTTGCCTTAGTGCATTGCGACTGCACGCTGCACGATTGTAAGTCCGAGACCAAGGCCGGATTAATCTAAACCACCAGAGGCAAACGGCTTCAATTGGTTGTGAGCGATTCCTACAGCAAGCCCGCCACATTCGCCTTCTACTTCTATGATAACCTTCGATCCAAATAACTTTGCACGGAGTATCACCTGTCCACCCACGTTAGAATATTTGAGTGCATTCTGTGTAAGGTTGGCGAGGAGTGCGGAAACCGAAAGTTGGCGATCTGTGTGCAGTTCGATTTCTGCATGCAATTCACGCCGCAAAATCTACTTTTTGACGGATGCCTCGCTCTCCGCCGTTAGCAAAATCTGATCAATTAAGCCATTGAGAGTGAGGAGTTTTCCGGCTGCATTTCAGGTTCAGCGCTCATGCTTACTTCCGAAAGCGAGCGATCAATTAAGACTCGCATTCGATTCAGGTAATCCCCGAAAACACGGGATGTACTTCCGTTAGTCCCAACTAGCCCCTTTTTCAATCTTCCCCTGCGCAATTGTCGCACTCGACAAAGCGTTTCGCAACTCATGCGCAAGAAAACCGAGATGTTGCACCTCTTTATCCTCGCTTACCTGAACGCTGTGGTATTCAAATTCTGACACAACTGCGGCAATCGCGACGTCAAGGCAGAGATTTAATTCGTTAAATTCTTGCGAAGAAATGTCCGACTTTTTCTTTGCGCAGGTTCTCGGCAATTGCCTGGCACATCGCTCCGTGCGCATGAACGACGTGAGAAAGAGAGTAATTTAGCTTAAAGAGCTCGCGACCGTGATTCGCGGCTCCCGCAACAAGTGAAGATGAAATCGAAATAAATAAACTAATTAAGCAGCCGATCGGGATGATGATTAAACCTTTAAGGATGGCGGGGTTACTTGAGTGCGTCGCGCCGTATCTAAATTCGTTTGTGTGATCGCAGGTTCCGTAACGGTCAGATGGCTTTAGCCAGAAGTCCTCAAATTAAATTTATTCTTAGATCTTCGTGCGTTTGATGGGAATCATGACGCTAAATGTACTGCCCGCACCTAGCTCGCTTGAAATTTCAATTTTGCCTTGATGGGCTCCAACTAACATTGCTGAAATGTAGAGGCCAAGTCCAAGGCCTTGACGATCCTTATTCGTCAACTGCGCATAGCGGTTAAAGATATTCTTCTTCTGCTCCTCTGGAATGCCGGGGCCAGTGTCCCTAACAAGCATGCGGAATTCGTTCCCTGTGCATTCGGCAGAGACGGATACACGGCCGCCCTCAGGAGTGAATTTGAGCGCGTTGCCAATTAAATTTGTTAGGACTCGCGCGATTCGGTGCCCGTCGCAATCAACCGTCAGGCATCCAGCGGGGGACAAATAGTCGAGCCTAATATTTTTCGCAGCTGCAACGTGCTCGAAGTTTTCAACTGTTTCAAGAATAATTCTATTCATGTTGCAGTCCGCAAACTCCATAAGGAGTTTTCCCTCTGCATGGCGCTCTATATCCAGAATGTCATTAATAAGACGCAGGGATAATCTTGCATTTCTCGTGATAACTTCTGCCCAAGCTTTTGCCTCCGCGAGAGTGCGTGGAGAATCCTCTAACAAAAGCTCGCCGTAAGAGAGGATTGTGCCAACTGGATTCCTTAAATCGTGGCCGACGATTGCAAGAAACTCATCGCGCGAGGTCAGTGCGGCCCTTGTAACATCGTGGGATGTTTGTTCTGAATTCAAGCGGTTCTTTGACATTACGTAATCATGATCCGTATGGACTCGTTCTTCTAGTAGACACTTGTCGGTTTCATTCCGTTCATTGACTAGAAATGTAAGCGACTCTACGTCGTTAAGCCCGCGTTCTCGAACAAGTGCTGCATCCATTAAAGTTCGTTCAAAACTCAATGCAGCATCGTCTTGGTCCCTTTGCGCTCTTAGATAATTATCGGCACGAACTTCTACAGTTGTCCTAGTCATAGCCTCTTTGGTTCGGCCAGCGCGGCCCAGATTTGTTGTTGCGTCAGTTTTGATTCGGCTTTGAATGCAAGCATCATCTGCTTCGAGACGATCACTTTTGATTTGTCGATCGGTTTCAAGTTCCGTTTGTCGGCGGTAACCTGCAAACGAATGATCCGTCTTTCCGCGCTCGGCAACCAAGCTGACATCCGTCACTCCACGATCTTTCAAAAGTAACGAGTGCATAATGTCAGATTTTTTCATTTTGTTCGCCCTAGCGACCGTCATCACATAGATAACAGCCGCCACGAACATTCTCGCAACGACTATTTAAACAACTTCAGATTACGATCAATGATACTGTGGTCATACATTCACGCTTAATACTACGTGAATTTAAGAAATGACTTAGAAAGCATCTAGGAGATTTTGGAAAAAAGGTCTGGCGCTGGCGTTTCCTCATCGAACGAGATCATCTGCCTATGAATGTTTCTGAGTCAGAACAATCTTAGGGAATCAGATAGATTTAGAGCCTTGACTTGCATTATTAAAAACGTAAGCGAATTCATTTCGCTATTAAAAAAACGCTGTCCAAACGGGGTTCACGAGGTGTGTCCGCGCAAATGTAAGAAGAAACTCATCGTTCGCACGTGGTCGCAATTGGCGCCTCAACCGGAGGTTTGCCAGCTTTCAAAGAGATTATTCTAAATCTGCAACCGTTTACCGGGACCGCCTTTGTTCTCTTTTAGCATATTTTACGAGGCTCTAAGAATTATCTCCCAGAAATTCTTGCGTTTTGTACGGAAATGCCCGGCGTCCAAGGCAATGTTATCAAGCGAATGCTTGGAAATCACATTTATATTTTGCCTCCCGATAAGTTTATGGAAATTCACGGCGATTCGCTTTTTCTCTTACCGCGACCTCATGAACCTTTGAATAATGCGATTGATCACTTTCAACTCTCTTTAGCGCAGCACTCAGCACGCGGCTCTATCGGAATCATTCTCCCCGGTGAAGTGTCCGATGGAGCGAAGGGCTTAAAATTTTGAAAGAAAAAGGCGGAACCACTTTTGCGCAAACGCCTGCGACAGCCACATCTCAATCTATGCCGGTGGCGGCGATTGCGATCGATCAGGTAGATTCCACTCTTTCGACGAAGGAAATTGCCGAAAGGCTGAGTTCAGAAGAATGGTGTAAATTAAATATTAAAAAGCACCGTCTCAAAATTTTCTGGAATTGGTATTCCAGGTAAGAGCTTGCGATATTTCGACTGCTTGTTATCAATTAAAATTATTTAGTAACGCCGCTTGCAATTTTAGCGTTGACGGCAGAGTCGGGGCGGCATACTGAAATCCCCATGATACGAGCAAACTACAGTCAGCTTTCGCACGATTCCTACCTAGCCCTTGTCGCTCTCGATAAGACTCTCACTGATTCTCCGCTCGAGCGAGCACTAATAGATTTGGTCAAAATTCGAGCCTCCCAGATCAACGGCTGCCTCTTTTGCCTCGACATGCACTCGAAAGAAGCGCGGACTCATGGTGAGCGGGAATTGCGTCTCTATCACCTCTCTCTTTGGCGGGAGTCTGCACTCTTCTCGGTCCAAGAAAAAGCAGCTTTGGAATTAACTGAGCTGCTGACAAAGCCTGGGCCCCACGGGATTGATGATGACTTTTACGCGAAAGCCGCAGAGAAATTTTCTGAAAAGGAATTTTCTGATCTTTGCTTTGTCATTGCATCGATCAACGCCTGGAATCGCCTAGGAATCGTATTCAGAGCTCAACCAGGTAGTTACGATAAAATTCTAGGGCTAGAGAAGATTGGGCTTTCATAGCGATTCTTGCACGGAAGTCCGATCGCTTAGTTTAAAGGGAAGCAGTCTGAGCCGAATTTAATTTTGGGATTCTTTTACGGTAGAATCGTACCATTAGAGACGCTCCATCTTCTGTCCGCGCTAACCAAATGTCTCATCATCTCAAAACGATAATTGCGATTCAAATCGCCGCCGACTTGAATCCAGGTCTCTGAGGAGTGCATGCTTGAAGAAACTGAGAGTGCGTGAAAATAATGAAAAGGGGTGAAAATGATTTTTACGCAGATCATGATCTTGCTGTCGATTCTGCAATTCTTTGGTTTCGGTATTCTAGTCGGACGTGCACGCTCAAAATACCATATCGCTCCGCCAGCTATGAGTGGTCACCCGATAGTCGAACGCCAAATTCGAATTCAGCAGAATACGCTCGAAGTGCTAATGATGTTGCTCCCTTCTTTGTGGATCGCGACCCATTATTACCCTGATTGGCTAACGGCTGGCCTAACGACGATTTATTTTCTCGGCCGGCTTGTGTACCTCCATGGGTACATGAAAGCTCCAGAAAGGCGACACTTAGGCTACGGACTCAGCGTCATTCCAATTTTCGCGCTCATCATTCTCGATTTTTTTGGCATAGCGGGTAGCCATTGAACTGAATTTGAGACGCGAGTGCCTGTCAAGTGAAGGTCAAGCGACTGTCAAAAGAAGTAAAATATCTTATCTCATTATTGTACTAAACGCTTTTAATTTACAACTCAGCTCTGCGAATGTGGCTTGGCGTTTGGATGGCTGCGCTTTCGCGACGCGTGCGGGCTCCGACGCCACCACCTCCGCCACC